>JBDUAS010000480.1:0-3737 GCA_040004535.1 Deltaproteobacteria bacterium | reverse complement strand
GGCAGCCTCGTCTACGACCTCGCGGTCTGCATCAACGACTGGTGCTGGACGATCTATCCGCGGCTCGATCTCGCGGCGGCGCTCGTGGCCGGCTATCAGCGGGTGCGGCCGTTGACCACCAGCGATCGCACCGCGCTGCCGATCGAGATCCGCGCGGCCGCTGCCCGGTTCACGCTGACTCGCATCACGGATGTCTATTTGGCACGGGTCGATAATCCCGAGAAAGACTTCCGTGCCTTTCTGGCGCGCTGCGAAGCGTGGCGTGGCCCGGCGCTTGGCCAACTTATCGCCGCGGTGTAGCTTCTGCGCGCTTGAACCGGCTGGCTTTGTTTCTGCAGATGTCGAGGCTCGGAATGTATAAGTGGTCTGCGCTGATGGTGGCTGTGCTCGTATCGGGCTGCGCCGCCAAGGTTGCCTACGTCCCGGGAACGCGGATCCCGTTCTCCGATAACAACAAGAGCGTGCTCGACGCGGTCGAGGAATATCGCCTCGCCGTCGAGCGTGGTGACGCCGACGGCCTGATGCTGATGGCGAACAAGCAGTACTGGGAAGACTCGGGCACGCCGACCGGCAGCGACGACTACGGCTACGAGGGCCTTCGCAACGTGCTTCTCACCCGCCTCCAGAAGGCGAGCGATGTTCGCTACTCGATGCGTTACATGGACGTGAAGCAGACCTGCCCGGGTTCACTGCACCCCGGCTGCCGCGCGTCGGTCGATGTCTTGATCGACGCGAGCTACACGATCACGGACGTGCTCGGTAAACCGAAGCGGCCCGACAAGCGCGATCAGAACGAGCTCGTGCTCGAGTGGGATGGCCATCGCTGGCTGTTCCTCTCGGGTATGTAAGCCGCTCTATAAGTGGTTCTGGCTGTCGAACGTCAGGCGACGCTGCCAGTCGTCGGCGAGCAGGTGATCGGTCTCGAATGTATCGGCGCCACGCATCGCCGCGATCGCATGCGTGACGAGGTCCGCGCGGTGTGCGCGGTAGGCTCCGATCGCGAGCCGGCGCGATGCGAACCGCACGAAGCTCGCACCGGGTAGGCCCTTCGCGAGCGCGAGATCGAGCTCGGTCGCCGAGCCTTCCCAATCACCGGCGTTGCCCTTCTGCAGCCCGAGCAAGTAGTGCGTGAGCCCGAGCTCCGGTTCGGCAGCGGCCGCGGCGGTCGCGTTCGCGACGACCTCGTCGGACATCCCGAAGAAGTACGCGCGCAGTGGCGCGGCCGCCGGACCCTCGTGGTGGAGCACGAACGACTTCGCATCGAGCTGGCGGCGCTCGTCGGCGTTGAGCGGCAGCTTGCGCGCGCGATCGATCAATTCGGTGCGCGTCGCATCGTCGTCGGCGCGGTTCGCCATGTGCTCGAGCGCTTCGGCGCGCAGGGACGAGGTCACCTGCTCGTCGGTAGCGACCGCGCTCCACAACGCGCGCGCCTCGGCGAGCTCGGCCATGTCGCCGGCGGACAGCACGTCGCCGAGCTCGATCCGGTGACGCGGCTCCTCGGGCGCATCGGAGCAGACCTCGCGCATCAGCTTCACGGCACCAGGTCGATCGCCGCGCATCAACGCGACCTTCGCGTTGTCTCGGCGCGCCGCGATCGCGTGCGGGCAGGGCCGCGAGAACACGCTGCCGCCGCGGAACCGTTCCTTGAAGCCTTCGATCACCTCGGGGGGCAGCACGATCTTGGAGATCATGTCGCGCCACTCCTTCTCGAGCTCCGCCAGGGAGATCGAGTAGGCGTCCGAGAAATCACCGCCGCTCTTGTAGAGCGCGCGCAATTTTTCGGGCCCGTACTTCTCGAGCAGGAAATGCAGGAACGAGCCCGCGGTCTGATAGCTCCGCGACGGTGACACCGTGAAGAAGTTGATCGACAGCAGCTCCTTGATCGTCGGCTGGACACCCATCACCTGCATCACGCGCACGGCCTCGTGCGGGGTGAGCCGGTCGTAGTTCCCCGGCCAATCGAGCGCGACCGCGAGGCCCTCGACGAGGCCGGGGCTGATCAACACGACGTCCTTCGCGGCGAGCCCGAAGATCGGATCGCCGAACGCGCTCGCGACGGCATGCGCGATCTCGTGGCGCAGCGACGTATGCGGGAACGCGCGGTGATCGATGTAGATCGCGTGGCGCCACGGCTTCGCCATCTCGACGTTGCGTGCGCCGAACAGCTCGGCCTTCTGATCCGAGTTCGCGAAGTAATACGACTCGAGCTTGCCGTCGGGCGCGGCGCCGATCTCGGCGACGACCTCGGCGTAGCGCAGCTCGTGATCCTCGGCGATCAGCCACAGGTCGTGCTCGATCTGCGGCGTCTGCGCGTAATAGATGATGAAGTGATCCGTCTCGAGCTTGCCGCCGAGCACGGCCTGGATGTCCTCGGCGTCGACCGCATAGCCGAGGTCGCCGGACTCGACGTGGAGCACGAGCGCGGCGAGCGCGGCGAGCGGTGCGATCACGTACGGCCACGGCGAACGCTGCCGCGGCCGCGGCCACAGCCAGCGGGTCCGATACGTGGGGACGTCGAACCGCGCGGCGACGACGCCGAGGATCGCGATCACCGCGGCGAGCTGCTCGAGTCGCGACCACAGGAGCGTCATCCCGAGGTGGATGTTCTCGTCGTACATGTTGCCGGGGAAGAACCCGATCAGCGGGTTGTAGATGAACACCGGCGGCTCGCGATAGAACCGGAGAAAGCCGAGCGCGGAGAGCACGACGATCGGCGCGACCACCGCGAGCCAGGTCGAGCGATGCGGATACCAGTGCCGGGCGCGACGGACGCCGACGACGATCGCGAGCGCGTGGCCGATCGCGGCGCCGAACAGTGCGCTCGGCACCGGCATCAGCACGAATGCACGCAGGCCGAACCACCAGTCGCAGGTCGGCGCCCACAGCCCGTGAATCGCGGCGCAGATGCCCGGAACGATCGTGATCGCGAGGGCGAGCGCGCACGCACGGCCGACGCCACGTGCGAGCGTGCGAACCGGATAACCCGCGCGGTCGATCACGGCCGTGTCGGCGAGCTGTGCCGCGCGCGCCCGGCTAGCGCCGAGATCGAGCCCGCAGATCACACCGAACACGGCGACCGCGAGTGCGTGCTCGAACCCGAGCACGCCGAACAGCGGCACGAACCACAGGCCGACCCCCAAGACGGTGGCGAGGCCGAGCCAGATCCACGCGCGCCGGGTCATCATCCAGCGCCTCGCTTCGCTCACGGGGCCCGCTTCACGGTGCTAGAGTGTGCCGTGCCCGACGCACCTGGCAACGAACGACGCGGCGAAATGCGCCGTCCGATCGAGCTCAAGGTCGAATACAAGCGGCTCAACACGTTCTTCGCCGACTACACCAAGAACATCTCGCGTGGCGGCACCTTCATCAAGACAGCACGTCCGTTACCCATCGGCACCGAGTTTTTGTTCAAGCTGTTCATTCCGGGCCGGGCCGAGCCACTCACGATCCATGGCGAGGTCCAGCGCATCGTGACGGGGCAGGATATCGATGGGGACGGTACGCCGGGCCAGGGCATGGCGATCAAGTTCGTGTACAGGCAAGGGGATCCACAGGCAGAGATCGCACGCACGGTCGAAGCGATCATGACCGATAGTCTCGGCCCGCGGCTGTATTCGCGGCTGATGGATCATGCGAAAGGGAAGAAGGGCTAAGTGCAAGTAAGTCGCTTCTTCCGCTATCTCGCGCCGAACCTCATCACGCTGTCGTCGATGATCTTCGGCCTCGTGTCGCTGTGG
>JBDUAS010000210.1:0-12645 GCA_040004535.1 Deltaproteobacteria bacterium | reverse complement strand
CCCAACTCCGCGAAACCCGATCGGATTTCGCTCGCGGCAAAGGATCCGCACCCAAATGAATTAAGGGCTTACCGAAATTGTAAGATCCTGATCTTGCTAAAGCATTCGGCCCGCTTCACAGTATACTTCACATGGTGATCAAGGACCCCTTCACGGACCCACCTCCTGCCGAGGTTCCCCTCGTGAACGCTCCCTTGGTTCGCGTGATCGCTCAGCTTCGGTTTCCGTTGGTCGCGTCGATCGAGCAGCGGGATTTCATCGCGCCGTTTCAGGAAGCGATCCGCTCGAGTTATCCGATCCTTCGCCAAGAACAGACTCAACAGGTCTTGTTCGGCGCGAACATCGCCACGCCCGTGCGCTCGTCGAGCACGGCCTGGCGGTTCAACAGCCAGGACGGCCACTGGCGTGTCTCGCTGACCTCCGACTTCCTGGCGCTGGAGACGACCAAATACACAAGCCGCAAAGACTTTCTCGAGAGGCTCGAGATCGTGGTCGCCGCTCTCGCGTCACGGATCGACCCGAAGCTTCTCGATCGCATCGGCATCAGGTACATCGACCGTATCTCTGGCGATGCGCTAGCTGACATCTCGCGGCTCGTGCGGCCCGAGGTGAGGGGGCTCATCGGTAGCCCGGCAGCCACAGCCGTCACGCACTCGATCACCGAGACGGTCTTCACGCGTGAGGACGCTCAAGCGCTCGTCCGATGGGGGCAGCTGCCGCCGCACGTGACCGTCGATCCCGCAGCGATCGAACCGTCCGAGGCTTCGAGTTGGATCCTCGATCTCGACATGTTCAGCTCCGGGCCAGTCCCGTTCTCGGTCGAGCGGGTGATCTCCGACACGCGCGGGTACATGGAGAGGCTCTACACCTTCTTCCGGTGGGCAGTGACCGACGAATTTCTGCGTCACTTTGGGGGGAAGTAGTCATGGGCCGCAATCTTCCATCAGCGACATCGGCCGGCTATGCATCGAACGCTCAGACGTACGTGATCGTTGGCCAGATCCTGGCCGGCGCGGGCACAACGACGATCGAGGCATTCGAAGTCATCTCCCCGCCTCAGACCAATTCTGGATCGGTGGTCGATGCACCTTCCGCAAATGGCGCGCTGTCGGAGCTGCGCCGGCTAAGCGGCCTCAGCTGGGATCAGCTGTCGCACATTTTCGGAGTGAGCCGACGTGCGCTTCACTTCTGGGCGAGCGGGAAGCCGATGGCGCGGTCGAACGAGGAGCACCTCCAACGCGTGCTCGCGGTTGTACGATCGATCGATCGCGGTTCGGTGGCTGCGAATCGCACGGCTCTTGTCGAGGCACTCGAAGGCGACAACAACGCGCTCGATCTGCTCGCAGCACACGACTACGATCGCGTCGTCTCGGCGGCCTCGCGGGTCTCGGCATCAGCTCGCAGAGCGAGAGCGCCGCGCCGCCCGGAGGAACTGGTTGGCGCCCTTCACGATCGCGTTCATCAGGATCAGGGACCGAGTCGACCCGCCCGCAGTGTGAGGGCCGATCCACGGAAGTGACGCATGACGGACGCCGAGGTCGATCAAGCGCTCGAAGAGTGGAGGCAGGGAGACTGCACTCTCGGCGAGCACTGGTTCGTCCAGCGGACGATCGCGGACGCCGACGGTATCGACCTTCGCGAAACGCCGGTGTCCGGATTCGTGGTTCTCACGCAGACGTGTGACGTGATTCGATCGTCGATCGATCGGCCCGAGCTCGAGGTCAGTCCGTTGGTGACGGTGACGGCCGAGCATCTCCGGGAGATCGAGAAGGGCTACCGTCCAAGGCACGCGTACGTGCCAGCGCTCGCTCCCAACGGGCTCGTCGCCGATCTCGATCGCGTGATGACCATCGACAAACGCGTCGCCGCAGCATGGCCGAGAACCGCGGGATGGACCACGGACTCCGAGTCGCGGGCGTTCGCCATGGCGATCGGGCGCAAGCGCACCCGATTCGCGTTCCCCGACGACTTCGTGACGCATGCGAAGAAGCTCCAAGGGCGCATCGCCGACAAGCACGGTCGCGCTTCGCCCGAAGGTCGAGCGCTCCTTGCGCTCCGCGAGATCCGCGTCCTCGCCGCTCCGTCGTGGGACGATGCGAACGTGTCGCTCATGTACTGGTTCATTCGCGACGACGACCACCAGGATTTCGAGGGAACCGATTGGGCGAGCCTCCTCGAGAAATGGCTCGCGTTCGTACCGGCAGCTGGTCGATTCCAGATCGTCGACGGGCAGGTCACATCACTGGAACGGCTCACGGCCGCCGAATACGTCCAGAGCGATCCGCTTGATCTCGACCATCTCTCGGGTCCTGCTCGATGAACGACAGTGGTCGCCGCTATGAGCACGTTATGAGCGGGTCATGGCACCGGGCCGCGCAACGTCTTGAACCAGCGAAGAATTGTCCGACGGTTCGGGTGCGCAAAGAAGCCGTGATTATGGCGCGCGCTGGCTCGTCGACTTGCAGTCCCGAGATAGGTTCGCGTTGGTGAGTACTGTGACGGCGTCGCAGGTGAGGGCAGAGCTGGTGCGCGCCCTCGAAGTCGATCTCATCGGCCCGTATGCGGACGACGAGCAGCTCGACCGTGCACCATCGCGGTTCTACCTCACGGGCTTCCTCGTGCCGCGTGAGGGACGAGGCGAGGAAGCGATCGTCGAACCCGAGGACGACACGGAGTCCGAAGACGCCGAGGGCGAGGACGAGGACGCAGCGGCCGAGGACGTGCGGCCCGCGGGCGAGGGCTCGCGGCGTCGATCAATCCTGCCTGCGTCGATGGGACTGTCGGTACTGTTGCCACCGGGCGACGGTGGCGAGGTCACCGTGGTGCTGCGGTGCGCGGAGTACGCGCCATTCCACGCCGACGGAGCGAAGAAGACGACGCGGCCGAAGTGGAAGCGCGTGCCGCACCCGCCCTACGAGATCCAGCTCTCACTCGACCCGAAGAAGCTCGAGCGCACGCATCGGATCCCCGAGCTGACGGGCGTTTCGATCGAGGCGACGCTCGGGGTGTCGTCGAGCCCGAAGCCCGGCACGCGCGCGCTGAGCGTGTTCGTCGTCAACGAGCGAGCGCAGGGCGAGCGCGGCCGGAAGGACACGCAGTACCTGTTCCATGTCTCGCTCGAAGTCCGGCATGCGGGTGGTTTCCTGGCGCGACCGGCGCTGCGCAGGGGGCGACACATCGACGACAAGATCTCGTCGCTCCAGTACCGCGGCGTGTGCGAGTACGCGGTCGGCCACAACGTCTCGGTCGAGGTGCCGGTGGGCTCGCCGCCCGCGCTCGTACGAACCACGTGGATGCCTCGCTCCGAGGTCCGCCGGGTCGTCACGAGCAACGAGCTCGATCCGGACGATCCAAGCCTGCTCGTCGAGCGCGGGATGAAGGCGCTGGCGGAGCTGACGACGTCGGAGGCGGTGCGCAAGGCCCTCGGCGCGCTGCCCGAGGCGTATGGGCGATGGATCGAGCGGCAGCGAGCCGTGAAGATCGACGCCACGGATCGCGAGACGGTCGACGTGCTCCTCGCGCGGGCAGCAGAGGCGAAGCAGCGAATCGCGGGCGGGATTGAATTGCTCGAGAAGAGTGTCGAAGCGCGCCGTGCGTTCGGGCTCGCGAACGAGGCGATGGCTCGGCAAGCTCGCCAGCGGCTCGGGCTCGAGAATCCGCAGTGGCACCTGTTCCAGCTTGCGTTCGTGTTGCTCTGTCTGCCATCGGTGCACGACGATCAGCATGCCGATCGTGGCACGGTCGAGCTGATCTTCTTCCCGACCGGCGGCGGCAAGACCGAAGCGTACCTCGGGGTGATCGCGTTCACGCTCGCCGTGCGCCGGCTGCGCGGTCAACACGAAGCGCACGGCGGGCGCGGCGTCGCGGTGCTGTTGCGCTACACGCTGCGCTTGCTCACGCTCGATCAGCTCGAGCGCGCGGCGACGTTGATGTGCGCGCTCGAGCTGCTCCGACGCGAGCATCCCGACGAGCTCGGCGGCGAGCGGCTCTCGGTAGGACTGTGGGTCGGGCGCAGCGCGACCAGCAACACGATGGTCGAGGTCAAGACCGAGCTCGGCGAGTTCCGTAAGGGCTCGGGCGCGTCGCCGTGTCCACTCGCCGAATGCCCGTGGTGCAACACCCGGCTCGGGCCGTCGTCGTTGACGCTCGACGATCAGCGCAAGCCGACAGCCGTGATCGTCGGCTGCGAGAGCGACAAGTGTCCGTTCTGCCCTGCCAATCACCAGGACGGCATTCCGGTCGTCTTCGTCGACGAGCAGATCTATCGCGAGCTGCCCGCGTTCGTGGTCGGCACGGTCGATAAGTTCGCGATGCTGCCGTGGCGCGCCGAGGCCGGCATGCTGTTCGGCAAGGTCGCGGCGTTCAAGGGCCGCGCGATGATCGAGCATGGGGACGCGATCCCGCGGGGCGCGGTTCGCTTGCCGCAAGGCTTGCTGCCACCGGAGCTGATCGTGCAGGACGAGCTCCACTTGATCTCCGGCCCGCTCGGCACGCTGGTCGGGCTGTACGAGACCGCGATCGAGCAGCTTTCCACGCGCACCAGCGCGAGCGGCAAGATCAGCAAGCCCAAGATCCTGGCGTCGACGGCCACCGTGCGACGCGCGGCCGAACAGGTGCGCGCACTGATGGGGCGCCCCGAAGTGCGCGCGTTCCCGCCGCAAGGTCCAGATCCGGGCGAGACCTTCTTCGCGCGGCTCGACGCGCAAGGCGATGGCCGGCTGTATCTCGGGGTCGCCGCGACAGGTCGCGCGTTTCGCGGCACGCTCGCGCGCGTCTATCAGACCGTGATGGCGGCGGCGCAGAAGCACTACGACGCCGCCGGCACCAAGGATCAGGGCGCCGACGCCTACATGACGTTGGTCGGATACTTCAACGCGCTCCGCGAGCTCGGCGCGATGCGACGCGTCGTCGAGGACGAGGTCCCGCAGCGCACGGCGCGGATCGATCAGCGCGGACCGATCGGGCAGACCTCTCATCCGTTCCTGGCCAACCGGCGCGTCGAGCAGATCGTCGAGCTCACCAGCCGCGAGTCGACGACGAAGGTCAAGGACGCGAAGAACCGGCTCAACGAGCCGTTCATCAACGACAAGCGACGTGTCGACGTCGTGCTCGCGTCGAACATGATCTCGGTCGGCGTCGATATCGATCGCCTCGGGCTGATGGTGGTCGCCGGGCAACCGACCACCTCGGCCGAATACATCCAGGCGACGAGCCGCGTCGGCCGCAAGGCCGACCGGCCCGGGCTCGTGATCAGTTGCTACAACATGCGCCGCGTCCGAGATCGCTCGTTCTACGAGCGGTTCGCGAGCTACCACGAGAGCTTCTACGGCTGGGTCGAGGCGACCAGCGTGACGCCGTTCTCCGAGCCAGCGCTGGATCGCGCGCTCGCGGCCGTGCTGTTCGCGATGATCCGCCACGGTCATCCGGATCTGGCGCCGCCGCGTGGCGCGATGCGCGTCTCCGAGCATCCCGAGGTAGTCGCGCGAGCGATCGCGGCGCTCACCGAACGCGCTGCACGCCAAGGTGGTGACGCGTCGGGTGTGGCGAGCGTCGTCGAGGCGCGCGCGAAGGACCTTGCCGATGCCTGGAACAGCCAGATCGCGAAGGCGCGGGAGGAGAACCTGGTCCGCGGCTACTCGAAGTTCGACGCCGACAAGAAGGGGCTGGCGCGCCCGATGTTACTCGCGCCGATGGAACCGCCGGTGTCCGAGATCGACGCCAAGTTCTCGGCGCCAACGTCGATGCGTGACACCGAGCCGTCGGTGCACCTGTGGCTACGCTACGGCCTCGGAAGGAAGCAGGTATGAAGCGGCGGTGGGCCAAGGCCGGCGCGGAGCCGCCGATCGGCGCGGTTCGCCGCAGCCAGTTGATCACGACGTTCGGCGCCGGCGCGATGATCGATCTCGTCGATCGCTCGGCGCTGGTCGGTGGACTCGACTTCTGGAACTACGAGACGTTGCCGAGAACACCGATCAACGAACCGCGCCTCGCTGCCAAGCTCGTCGGCCAGATGCGAAAGCTCGGGGTCAACCTGAACCCACTGGCGACGCTGTTCGCACCTCCCGATTGCGAGGACGACCAGCCGACCCCTCGCGCCGGGCTCCAGGTCGTCGAGTTCCCGAGGTGGATGGTGTGCCAGGGTTGCAGTGCGCTCGTTCAGGCGTCGACAAGCCTGACGGTGAAAGACGGCCGCTACCAGCACCCGTGCGCATCGGGCAAACCATCAGTCCTTGTCCCGGTCCGATTCGTCGTCGTCTGTCCGAGCGGCCATCTCGACGAGTTCCCGTGGGTCGACTTCGTCCACTTCGGCAAGGAGACCGAATGCCGGAGCCAGGCGCTCACCCTGCGTGAGGATGCCGGCGCCGAGCTCTACGACGTGCGACTCAGCTGCCAGGTGTGCGGCAACTTCAAGTCGATGGGTGAAGCCCAGCAGCTCGACGTTTGGTACCGCTGCAAGGGAGCCCGACCGTGGCTCGGTCGCGGGCCCGATATTTCCGAGAAGTGCGAGGCCAAGCCGAGCATGAAGGTGCGGACGTCGAGCTCGACGTACTTCGCGCAGATCCAGAGCGCGCTCTCGATCCCGAACACGTCGGTCCGGCTGGAGCGTCTCGTGCGCAAGCACCTGGCGAGCTTGAGCGAAGCGACGCACGACACGCTTCGCGACACGATCAAGTTCAACCCTCCGGTTCGCAGCGATCTCGGCGCGCTGGATCTGGATGCCGTGTGGGCAGTCCTCGACGCTGTTCGCCGGAACGAGACGCCTTCGCCTCCGCCGCTACGTCCGGCCGAATATGCGTACGTCCAGGACGTCCCATTCGAGAAGCCCGGCGACGCGCCCGACGAGGAAGAGAATGAAGCGCACTTCTTCGCCCGCAGGTTCGCGCCCAAGGAGTCGCTACCGGTCGGCATCGAGCGCGTCGTACTGATCCACGAGCTGCGAGAGGTCCGCGCTCAGGTCGGGTTCACTCGCCTCGCGCCGCTCGAGTCGAACCTCGACGGTGACGCCATGGTCGACAAGGTCCGCACCGCGGTCCTCGGCCACATGACCGACTGGCTGCCAGCAATCGAGGATCATGGCGAGGGCCTTTGGATCCAGCTCGACACCAAGGCGCTCGCCGCATGGGAAGCGCGCCCCGAGGTCGCCAAGCGCGCGGAGGTGTTGCGCGCGGGATGGGATCGCGAGCTCGGCGACGTGCCGGACATGCTGTTCTTCGGGCCGCGCTACTACATGCTCCACGCGCTCTCGCACTTGTTGATCCAGGCGATCTCGCTCGAGTGCGGGTACGGCGCGAGCTCGCTGCGCGAGCGGATCTACTGCTCGATGCCTGGTGCGACCGGCTCGATGGCGGCGATCCTGCTGTCCACCACCACGCCCGGCAGCGAAGGGACGCTTGGCGGACTCGTGGCGCAAGGGCGCCGCATCGGAGATCACCTCGTACGCGCGCTCGAGCTCGGCCGGCTGTGCTCGAACGATCCCGTATGCGCGACCCACTCCCCCGAGCGTGACCAGGCTGAACGACATCTCGAAGGCGCCGCATGCCACGGTTGCCTCTACCTCGCCGAGGTCAGCTGCGAGCGGATGAACCGCATGCTCGATCGCGCGCTCGTCGTGCCGGTGATCGATCAGCCCGCGGAGCTCGCCTTCTTCGGACCCGAGGTCTGACCGTGAAGGCGCGGGGGGTGTGGGAACTGTCGACGCCACGTCTTGAGGATCTCCTAGTCGCGTTGCAACGCGCAGGCGAAGCGCCGTGCACTGAGACGCAGCTTCAAGGCGCCGGCTTTGACGGTCCCGCGCTCGCGATGTTGATCGACTTGCCGGCGCATCACGCCGTCACCCTCGTCGCCGCTATCCTCGCGGAGAGGACGTCACATCCTCGCCCCAGTCTCGACCTGGTCTGGTCAGGGCCGGAGGCGGCGCAGGCCCAGTCGCGCGACACGAGCCAGGTCCTGCGCGAGCTGTTCGAGTCCGCCGAGCGGCACGTGATCATCGCTGGCTTCGCGTTCTGGGGCGCGAGCACGATCTTCGAGACGCTGCATCGCCGCGCCCTCGCGAAGCAACTCGCGATCGAGTTCTTCATCCACCTCGACCCGACCGGCAAGAACCAGCAGATGACTCCGGCCAACTTCTTCCAGTACACGTGGCCGTGGACCGATGTCGTGCCGGACGTCTACTACGACGCGCGGGCCGATAGTGACGATGCGCAGGGCTCGATGCACGCCAAGTGCGTGGTCGTCGACGAATCGGCGACGTTCATCACCTCCGCCAACTTCACCGCCGCCGCGCAGACGACCAACATCGAAGTCGGCGTGCTCGTGACCGATCGCGAGTTCGCGACGCGCGTCGGTGCCCAATGGCGGAACCTCGCAGCACGCGGCCTGTTCCTGAAGTTCAGGGGCTGACTCCTGACGTTCACGCCAACCTTCAGTCACTCCAGACCGAACACACGTACGGCCGGCTGTACGATCCTGTCGTCGGACACGTGCGAAGCTCGCCGGTCATGAACTACGAGCAGTTCAAGGATCTCTGGACCTGGGCGCTACGTGAGTCCGGGCTCTTGATCATGGGCGCCACGCCGATCGATGAGTCTCTCGACCTTCTGAGCACTGAACGCCGCTGCAAGACCATCGTCTTACCGCCCAGCGACCAGCATGCCGCGGCTTTTCACGTGACGGCCGCGCTCGAGTTCCGGTGGGATGCGCTCCAAGCTGCGCGAACCAACACGACCGAGGAAGGCATGCTGCACGAGCTTTTCGGCGTCGACCGCGCACGTAACCCGCGCACCGAGGTCCCATGGTTACGAGTCGACGTGACCCTGCATGCGTCCACGGAATGGGGTAAGGAGATCCCGCTTCCTCCCGCCGACGTCTGGAAAGGCTGGGCGCGCGAGACGTTGGGCCGGCTGGAAAACGTCGAGCCGCTGCTCCCGATCGAGCAGGTGCGCGAGAATCGCAACGGCATGCTGGAGTACCTGGCCTGGCGGAGTGATCCCGAGCTGAATGTGCTCTGCAATCCCGATGGTGCGCTGCTCCTGCGTGGCGTCGAGGTCGCTGCGTGGCAGGCTGTCAACCTCCCACGCAAGTGGGACGACACCAGCCGCAAGCCGGACAAGGGACCACGCGACCAACTCGCGGCGATGTTCCGTCGGCTGAAGGCGTCGCTCCACGGCTGGATGGTCGCGCTAGACCACCTCGCGCCCACGAACTGAGCGCGGTCACATGACGACCACACGTCCCCTGAGCTACACGAATCGCCGCGGTCATGCCTACTACCTGCACGCCGGCAAGACCAAGACCGGGAAGCGGCGCTACTTCGTCGCGAAGACCGTCGGCGAGGGCGTACTCGCCGAGCTGCCGAAGGGCTTCGAGATCATCGAGAGCATCAACGGCGTGGTTTCGGTCCGCCGCGTCGATCCGAACGCGCCTACGGTCCCCGAAATCGATCTCGCCCGCGTTCGTTCCGAGCTTGCTCGACACCCGCACCTCCGGCGCCATCGCGCCGACGTCGTCAAGGGCGAGATCATCGTGTTCGAGCCCGTCGGCGGTTTGAGCGAGGAGCTCCTCGGGCACCTCACGAGCGAGCTCGGGATGGCCCGCCAGCGAGTCGAGCAGCGCATGGTCGAATTCGACAAGCGCACGCGGTACACGCTGGTGATGCGGCTCGTTCCAGGCGGTGGACAGTACGCACTGTTTCGGAAGACGTACCGTGGCTCCGGCGGTTGGTCATGGGCACTCGACCGCGGCCCACTCGAGAAGCTGGCGGGGAAGTACCTGAAACAGCTCGGCACTGCTGGGTTCTTCGAGCTGCATTGACCCGGCGGATCGATCGACGTCAGGGTGGTCCGATAGGGTCGATTCGTGGCGACGCCAAGTCGAAACAGTCCGTGCCCATGTGGCTCGGGCACCAAGTACAAGAGGTGCTGCCTGCCGAAGGACCAAGCGAGCGCGCCCGCAGCAGCCGTACCGCCGGCTCGCAGTTGCGTCGTTGATCGTGGCGGCCAGATGATGCTTGCCTCACGCGGCGTCAGCTCGGCCGCGCTCGACAAGGCCGCCGGCTATTTCGCCCGGAGAGATCGGCGTGAGGGACCGGCTTCGCAGATGGTGCGGTTCACCCAACCATTACTCGATGCGGCTGGCGACGATCCGGATCGGATGCAGCGTGCGCTGAACTTCGGTATGGCGTTGTGGAACCTCGCACTGTGCAAAGGAGACCGGCACGAACAGCTACTCGCCGAGATGGCGAACGGGCTGGGCGACGACGCGGACAAGTTCCGTGCACTGGCGATCGATATGGTCGAGCGCCACCGCGAGATGTTTCCCGAGTTGCATGGAGGTCGTACGTGATCCCGGTTTCGAAAACGACACAACAGGCGCGGCGCACGGTTCGGCGACTGCTGGATGCTGCCGAGAATCTGCCGGGTAGTCTACGCCGCGCGGTCGTGGCGATGAGGGACGCTGCTGTGCCACCTCTCCTCGAGATTCTGATGGAGGAGGAGGATGGGTACGCGCCGGCACATGCGGCTGCGCTGCTCGGCGAGCTTCGCGCGACGGTCGCCATCCAGCCCATGCTGGACCTCCTCGTGGAGACGGAGTGGGACGAGCTCGTTCACGACGCGATCATCCAGGCACTTCCAAAGATGGGTGCTCCCGTCGTCGAGCCGGCTTTGCAAGCGTACGTCGAATGCGACGACTTCGATTTTCGATTCAGCCTGGGCGAAGTGCTCGCGGGATGTGGAGCTCGCGATGATCGGATCTTGGCGCGCCTGCTCGAGCTGTTCGAGATCGAGCCAGATGGTGCGGCGATGCATCTGGCAAGCTACGGCGATCCGCGCGCGATTGAGCACCTGTCTTTGGCATTCGACGCATACCAGCTCATCCCGACGGTAGGGCCGCTCGGCAACCAAGACCTGATCGAGCTGCGCAGCGCAATCGAGCACCTTGGCGGAGCGCTCACGCCGTCGCAGGAGAACAAGTATCAACAAGCGATGGAACCGCTCGAGCGCTGGCGCCGCGCTCGGGCGGCGAAGATGCCACCCGAGCGGGCAGCTCGCCCCGGACGTAACGAGCCGTGCTGGTGTGGCAGCGCGACAAAGTACAAGAGGTGTCATCTCGACGCAGATCAGGCCGAGGTCGTCGGACAAGGAGCATTCTCGTTATGACGCCGAAGGATGTTGTCGGACCGCTCGCTCGCAAGATCATCGCTTCCGGCCAGAAGCAGCAACGGCAGAAGGTCGTCGATCTGTCCACGGTGAGGAAGACCCGAGATGAGATGGGACAGATCATCAGCCGAGCGATCCCATCCGGCGACGTGGGCGCGAAACACCCCGGCTTCGCTGCGTACATCTACGTCACGAACTGGGTGCTCGGCGTCGTCGAGGCGGCACAGGATCTTCGCGACCTCTGGCGGCACGTCGATCGGATCGCGAAGGCCGAAGAGGACTACACGCCCGACGGCCCGCCGATGAGCCCGATCACGCGCTCGATGTTCTGCGCGTGGTCGCTCTGGGATCTCACCGTCGGCGTAAAGCGCGAGAGCCTCGGGTCGATCTTGCTCGCGATCGGCAGGGTGCAAGGCATGGATCCACTGTTCCTCGGGGTTCTGGAGAAGCTCGTCGAGTCCCGGCTCGGCCTCCATGTGCACGAAGGCACGACGGGCGAGCGCATCACGCTGCGAGAGCTCGGCACCGGCGAGCTGCGCGAATGCATCTGCCCGGCCGGCTACGACGGTGAGCACGGCGAGGTATGGCTCGCGCGGGTGCTCGGGCCTCCGGTGTCAGCGTTCCATGAATCGATCGTCGTCACCACGCCCTACGTGATCCAGAACCCTGGACCAACGGGGTGGCAGAAGTACCTCGAGCGGACGCTGCCGAAAATCGGCGCGAACGATCCGAGGACTGCGTACACGCGGCTCATGAAGCGTGGACTCGATGAACGGTTCTGGTTCGAGTACGTGTTCGAGGCCTACGCGAGCCATAGGGCGGAGGCGGTCTTTCTCATGGGCCTACCTGATATTCCCGAGAGCCGTCCGCACTCGCGTATCAATGCAGATCGACACGAGCTCAGCATCGGCGGGTGACGAGCGATGAGGAAGCGGAACAAGAAGAACCGCAATCTCGGCCCGCGCCGGAAACGAATGAGTCGCCCTGCGCGCCTGATCGCCGCGGCAAAGTGGCGGTCGAGCTACGGCGGCAACCACATCGTGAAGAGCTACGCGCGGTGGTTCGGGATCGATCTAATCTGCGCGGTCGTCGAGCTCCGCATGATCGGTATCGACGTCGCTCCCGAGTACGAGCAGCAGCTCCGGCTCACGATCGCAGCTCGCGCCAAAGCTTGCGCGAAGCGCGCCGCGGAGAAGCTTGCGGCGAAGACGCGGCCGATCGAGATCGAATGGCTCGACGACTGGCCGGTCGAGTGGATCCCGACCGACGACGGATCCTCGATCGACTCGATTCCGTTCTGAGAAGCGATCCCACCTCGAACCCACTTCCAGTGCATCAACACGCACACGCCTGGGGCCACGGCAGATCAGCGACGCAAGTAGCCCGGGATACGGCGACCATGGGCGAGCGCCACGACCTCGACCTCACCGGATCGATCGCGGTAGGGACGACCCTTCACCGTTAGGTTCGGGTCGCCCCCCGCACAGAT
>JBDUAS010000209.1:0-12671 GCA_040004535.1 Deltaproteobacteria bacterium | reverse complement strand
GGGCGCCGTTGTTGCGGATGCAGGGCTCGGTGACCGAGGTCAAGCTCGAGGTCCAGCACCGCGACGGTCACGTGCTGCCGATGATCTTCAATGCGATTCGCGTCGAGCGTGAGGGCGGCGCGGTCCACGAGATCGCGACCTATGTCGCGCGCGACCGCGACCGCTACGAGCAGGAGTTGGTCCGCTCGCGGCGGCGCCTCGAGGAGTTGATCGTCGAAGCGAACGAGATCCAGGTGGTGACCAAGGACCGCGCGCTGTTCGCCGAGCAGATGATCGGCATCGTCAGCCACGATCTGCGCAACCCGCTCAACGCGATCCAGATGGGAACGACGCTGCTCGCGGAGAGTGGCTTGCCCGAGGCGTCGCAGCGGATCGCGGCTCGGATCAGTCGCGCCACGGATCGCGCGACGCGCTTGATCGAAGAGCTCCTCGACTTCACGCAGGCGCGGCTCGGCCGCGGTATCGGCGTGACCCGCGCGCCGATCGATCTTCATCAGGTTGTCGCCGACGTTCTCGACGAGCTGCGCCTCGCGCATCCGCGATGCAGGCTCGATCACGTTCGCACGGGCGCGGGACCGTGCAGCGCCGATGCGAGCCGGCTCGCCCAGTTGCTCGGCAACCTCGTGTCGAACGCGATCGCGTACGGCGAGCCGGCACAGCCGATCGTCGTAACGTCGGCGCTCGTCGCCGCGACCGCCTCGATCTCCGTGCACAACGCCGGGAACGCCATCGATCCGGCGATTCAGGCCACGATGTTCGAGCCGATGACCCGCGGAGTGACGACCGGTAGCGCGGCGCGCAGCGTAGGCCTAGGCCTCTACATCGTCCGCGAGATCGCGCGGGCCCACGGCGGCGCCGCCACGGTGACGTCGGCCGCCGAGACCGGCACCACGTTCGCCGTTGCCTGGCCACGCGATCGCGTGAGCCCGGCGCCATAGCGCGTTCCACCCACGGAACCGACAACCCGGGTCGAGCTCGGATCCGGTTCCTCGCGAAGAGCATGGGGTTCGCGCGTTGAAGGATGCGCTCGCGCGCCACCTCTTGGCCGGACATCGCCTCGACGACGTTCGAGATCTCGCAGCACGCGTCGAACAGGTCGCGCAATTGCGCGCGCCCGCTCGACCCGCGACTTCATCTCGGAGATCGAGATGCCGGCGCCGTTCGCCGTCGCCGCGTACATCGTCGCGGCACGCTGGTTCACCGCTTCGACGTCGTTCGCGAACCCGGCGGTCACGGTCGGTCAGGCGATCGGCGCGACGCTCGGCGGGCTCGTCTTCACGTGACTCGGACCGTTGCCGGCGGGATCCGGGGTTAAGGTGCGCGCATGTCGAGTGCAGGAAGTCCCGCGTCCGCGAAGATCGATGGCCGGATCGCCGAGCTCGGCGATTGGAGAGGCACGACGCTCGCGCGGATGCGCGGGTTGATCGAGGAAGAGGATCCCGAGGTCGTCGAGGAGTGGAAGTGGAGGGGCACACCGGTGTGGGAGCACGCCGGCATCATCTGCACCGGCGAGTCCTACAAGGCCGTCGTCAAGTTGACGTTCGCGAGGGGGGCGTTCTTGAAGGACCCGAAGAAGCTGTTCAACTCGAGCCTCGAGGGGAACCTGCGGCGCGCTATCGATCTCCACGAAGGCGAGCAGCTCGATGCCGCCGCGTTCAAGGCGCTCGTGCGCGAGGCGATCGAGCTCAACCTGGCGAAGGAGAAGCCGGGCAGGGCAGCGAAGCCCGCGGCGCCGGCCAAGAAGTCGGCAAAGCCGTCTCCCGAGAGGGCAGCTGCCAAGAAGCCTGCGAAGAAGCCTGCAAAACGCGAGAAGTGACCTGTCACATCACGTCGGGCTCGCCCGTCACCTGGACGTGAACCCACGCAATCGCCTGCTCGCATACTGGACCTCTACCGTCCTCGTCGCGTTCGTGCTGATCTCCGGCGGCGCCGCACAGGCCTTCGGCCAGCACGACACCGTCGCCGGCGTCGTTCGGCTCGGCTACCCGGTGTACTTCGTCACGCTGCTCGGCGTATGGAAAGTGCTCGGCGGCCTCGCCATTCTCGCGCCTCGGCTACCGCGCCTGAAGGAGTGGGCCTATGCGGGCGCCGTGTTCGACCTGACGGGCGCGAGCATCTCGTCCGCCGTCAGCGGGCTCGCCGCGCGCCACGTGATCGTCCCGCTGGTGCTCGCGGCGCTCGGGTTTTCGTCCTGGGCGCTGCGCCCGGCGGCGCGCCGGCTGGGGTGAATTCGGTACGAATGTGTGCGACCCGGGATGTGGTCGGGGCTCCTCCTTACGGCCTCGCCATGCAACCTCTGGTGGAATCGATCCTCGAATCGCGCCTCGCCGATGTCCTGATGGGCGAGCTATTCCCGCGCGAGGAAATCGACGACACGTTTGTCGACCTCATCCTCGAAGACCTCGAGCTCGGCGACCCGCCGGAGCGCGACGAGTACTACGCCGCCTACGAGATCGTGCGCGATGCGTTCGCCACGACCGAGTTCGTGCGGGTCCGCGACACCCGCTACGACCACATCGTGACCGTCGAGTTCCCGCGCGAGCTGCATGGCGAGGACACGGCGCAGACGCCGAAGTTCTCGGCGCCGTACGATCGAATCGAGATCCAGCACGAGCTCGAGCCAGAGCCCGGCGAATCCGCGCGAATCCCGGTGGAGCGGATCAGCGTCGAGCGGATGACGGTCGAACCGGTGAGCTTCGCGCGAGCAAGCCAACACCGGATCGAGCAGCCCGTGGTCGAGCATTCCGAGGTCGCCCACGGTGAGATCTCGAGCACTGCGGTCGATGCCAACGACGAGATGCAGCTCGAGCTCGAGGATCTGGACATCGAGCAGGACTTCTTCGCGAAGGGGGACGAAGCCGCGTTCGAGCTCGTCGAGCGCACCGAGCTCGATGACGAATCGATCGACGTGCAGCTCGACGAGGAATCCGGCGCGCGCTTCATGTCGTACGCGCAAGCGCTGCCGTTCCCACTGTACTCGGCGCCGTTCGAGCGGGTCGAGCTCGGCGAGCTCCTGGCCGTGCCGCGAGAGATCCCCAGCGAGCCGACGGACGTGATCGTGCCGCGCCGCTCGACCTCGACCCTCGTGGTCGCGACGGTGGTCGTGCTCGCCTGTGCGATTGCCGCTGCCGTCGGGCTCGCGCTGCTCGTCGTGCGCAGTGCGACTACGGGATGAGCAGCAGCTTGCCGATCCGGCCGCGGCCTTCGAGTGCGCGATGAGCATCGCCGCCACGTGCGAGCGGAAATCGCTCGTCGATCGTCACCGCGAGTCGGCCCGCACGAACCTCCGCGAACAACCGCGCCGCGCGCAGCCGCCGATCCTCCGCGGTGCGCAGCACGTTCCATAGGTCGCCGCCGACGAGCCGCAGCGAGCGGTCCATCAACACGCGCGGATCGACCGCTGGCGGCTCGCCGCCCGCCATGCCGTAGAACACGACAGTTCCGCCGACCCTCGTGACGCGCAAGCTGTCGAGGACGGTCGTGCCGATCGAGTCGTAGACCGCGTGAACCCCTTCGGGCGCGACGCGTGCGACCGCGGCGGCCCAATCGCCACGCGAATCGACGACGTGTGCCGCACCGGCGCGAGCTGCGGCCGCGCGTTTCTCATCACTGGATGCGAGCCCGATCACGCTCGCGCCGGCGGCCCGTGCGAGCTGGACGAGGAGCAGGCCGACCCCGCCGGCGGCCGCATGGACGACGATCCGATCGCCGGGCTGGACCGGATACGAATCGCGGACGAGGTAATCGGCGGTCAAGCCTTGGAGCAACAGCGCCGCGGCGAGCTCTGCATCGACGTCATCCGGCAACGGAATCAGATGGTCGACCGGCACAGCCACGAGCTCGGCGTTCGCGTGCGGCGTATCCGCGAACGCGACGCGCTGGCCGATGCGCCAGGCACCGGCATCGCTCGGATCGAGCGCGACGAGCTCGCCGGCCGCCTCGTAGCCCGCGATCCACGGTGGCTCGCCGACGAGGTGATACCGGCCTTGGCGGCGATACACGTCCGCGAAGTTGAGACCGATCGCGCGCGTGCGCACGACGGCGATGCCCGGCGCCGCGATCGGATCCGCGACCTCGCGCAGCTCGAGCACGGATGGATCGCCGAACGACGAGAAAGTCAGCGCGCGCATGTGCGACGCGATGGTATGCCCTAGATGAGAATCGTCTGGCGCATTTAGACGGCGCTACTGCACGCGCGCCCGCGACGATGTCATCCCGCTGGAATGCTCCGTCGGACCGGCGTGAGCCGCGGACACGCGCGCACTGGCTGCGGGCCGTACTTCGGCAGTGACGGCTCCTGACACATCAGGAACGTCGAGCCCTTCGCACTGTCGACGACGCGGAGGTGGACGCAGCGATGGCAGAGCGACTCGGGAAACGGCAGCGCCCGGTCGGTCATGACGCCACAGTAGCCGAGCTGACATCCGCGCGCGCTTCGGCGGCCGTGCCGGGCGGTTACTGGTCGCGGCGGCCGACGCGGTTTCCCCGGGCCACCGGCGCGTTTCTCGTGATGGAGGGAGCGACTCGGCACGCGTGCGTACGAAGCGAGCGAGGCGCGCATCGCCGCAGCTCGCGCGATCACCCGCGTTCAGTGGCTACGCTTCGTGCGCGTCGTGATCGTGCTGCTCGTGATCGTGTCCGCCGTGGTCCGGCGTCACCATCTCGACGAGCTTCTGACCCGCGTGCGCGATCTCGTTGACCACGCGCGACACGATCGCCGGCGTGTCATGCGCGACGGTCGAGGCCGTGGCTTGGATCTTCTTCTTCGAGGCCGTCGCGACCTTCTTCACGGCCTTCGCGACTTTCTTCACGGCGCCGCGCGCCTTCGCGGAGACCTTGACCGCCGCTTTCTTGGCCGCTTTCTTGGCCGCCTTCTTGGCCGGCTTCGCGGTTTTCGCGGTCTTCTTCGCCGCGTTGCTCGCGGCTTTCTTCACGACCGCTTTCGCCTTCTTCTTCTTCGCCTTGGCCATATCCCGGAGCATGCACCGTTTCGGGACGGTTCCGCGTAGGATGCGCGCATGAACTTCCCCCAGCGCCACGTCGCGGTCCTCCACGACATGACGGCGCGGCTGTTCGACAGCCGCAAAACAGGCGGTGACCTCGGCCACCTGGCACGCGACCTCCTGCGCGGCTTTTTCGATGTCGCGACCGCGTCCGGGCTCGATGGCATCCTCGCCGAGCTCGGCGCCTCGGATCGTACAACCCTCGAAGACCACGAGATGATTCCGGCGGCGCTGGTCGCCCAGCTCGAGGCGATCGCCCTGGATGGCGGCGGCCCGCGCAACCAGAAACCGCGTCAGCTGGCCGACTCCCTGCTCGCGGCACTTGGCCTCACGGTCGTCGAAGAGCCGGACCGCAGCCTGAGCCTCGGCGGGGACGTCCGATCCAAGGTCGCCGCGGCGGTCTCCGGGGTAGTCGACGCCGAGCTCGCGATCCCGGCGCTCCGAGAGGCGATCATCGCCGAGGCCCGCAGTCGCTGCACCGATGCCGCGTTCAACAAGGTCGTCGCCCAGCTCGACGAGCGCGGCGCGCAGCTGATCAAGCAGCCGAAGGTGCCGATCGACGCGATGCAACACATCCAGCGCGCGCTCGGCGAAGCGCGCGAGGCCGTGATGACGCGAATCACGAACGCCGCGTTCGATCGCGCGGCCGCGATCCTCGGCGGCGAGGCCGCCGCACGGATCGATCAACCGATCACGCTACGCGCGACCCCACGCGAGCTCGCGGCGCAGCGCGCGTTGCGTGCGGGCTTGACCCCGGCCAAGGTCACCCACGCGCTGCTCGAGGCGCTGACCGACCTCGTGTGGATCGCGTGGCAGGCGCCGGAGCAGACCGTACTCCCGTACGCCGCAAGCAAGACGTTCAAGATCGGCGACCTGATCGAGCACCCGAAGTTCGGGCGCGGCGCGGTGACCGGCGCGCTGATGCAGCGCATCGACGTCGAGTTCCCCGACGGCATGCATACCTTGATTCACGTCCCCGGCCGGCGCTAACCGCGTTACGGTTCCGGCCATGGACATCGCCTTGGCCGAGGGGACGCCCGCCGCGTTTGGCGCAGCTACGTTGTGCGAAGCGTTTCAGATCACGGTCGCCGAGCGGCGCGATCGGATCGCGCTGCGCACGAAGGGCGACAAGACCGCATGGACGTGGACCGAGTACGGCGACCGCGTGCGGCGCTACGCCGGCGGCTTCGCGGGGCTCGGCATCGCCGCGCACGACACGGTCGCGATCCTGCTCGTCAATCGCCCGGAGATGAACGCGGTCGACATGGCGGCCGTGCACGTCGGCGCGGTGCCGTTCTCGATCTACGCGTCATCGACCGCCGCTCAGATGCGGCACTTGCTCGTCGATTCCGACGCGCGCGTGATCGTGACCGAGCAAACGTTCCTCGCGAACGTCGAAGAGGCCGTCAACGGAACGCGGATCGAGAAGATCGTCGTGATCGACGGTGACTTCGATCTCGATGCGCTCGCCGCGAAGGCGCCCGCGAACTTCGACTTCGAGGCCACGTGGCGCGCGGTGACGCCGGCGCACGTCCTCACGATCATCTACACCTCGGGCACGACCGGCGCGCCGAAGGGCGTGGAGCTCACCCACGCGAACATGATGTTCGAGCTGCGCTCGGTCCAGGCCGTGCGCGCGATGCCGAGCGACGCACGCAACATCTCGTACCTGCCGTCGGCGCACATCGCCGACCGGATGGGGCTGCACTACCTGCACATCGCGCTCGGTGGCACCGTGACGGCATGCCCGAACCCGCGCGAGCTGTTCGAGCACGTCGCCGAGGTCCACCCGACGGAGTTCACCGGCATGCCGCGGGTGTGGGAAAAGCTCAAGGCCGGGCTCGAGGCGAAGTTCGCGGCGGAGTCGCCGGAGAAGCGCGCCGCGATCCAAGGTGCGCTCCAGGCCGGCTTGCAGCGGGTGAAGCTCGAGCAGGCGAAGCAGGCGATTCCCGAGGCGCTAGCGCTGGGCTGCGCCCGCGCCGATCAGCTCGTGTTCGCGCCGCTGCGCGCCGCGCTCGGCTTCGATCAGACGCGGTCGTACTTCACCGGTGCCGCGCCGACGCCGCGCGACGTGCTCGAGTTCTTCCACGCGATCAACATCCCGATCGCGGAGGTTTGGGGAATGTCGGAGCTGTCTTGCATCGCGACCGCGATGCCGGTCGGCACCGCGAAGATCGGTACGGTCGGCACGGCGATGCCCGGGGTGGAGCTCCGGCTCGCGAGCGATGGCGAGGTGCTCGTCAAGAGCCCGCTCGTCATGCGCGGCTATCGCAATCTGCCGGACCAGACGCGCGAGACGATCGATGACGATGGCTGGCTGCATACCGGCGATATCGGCGAGCTCGACGCCGAAGGGTTCTTGAAGATCGTCGATCGCAAGAAGGAGATCATCATCAGCGCGAACGGCAAGAACATGTCGCCCGCGAACATCGAGGCGACGCTCAAGGGCGCGAGCCCGTTGATCGGCCAGGCCTGCGTCATCGGCGACACGCGCCCGTTCAACGTCGCGCTGCTCGTGCTCGATCCCGACGGCGCGCTCGCATTCAGTCGCGCGCATCACCTCGACCTGCGGCTCGCGAAGCTCGTCGAGCACGATGCGCTGCGCGCCGCGATCGATGCCGGCGTCGCGAAGGCGAACAGCCAGCTCTCGACCGTCGAACAGATCAAGCGCTACACGCTCCTCGCCGAGGAGTGGCAGCCCGCCGGTGACGAGCTGACCCCGACGATGAAGCTGCGCCGCAAGGCGATCGCCGCGAAGTACGCCGACCGGATCGCCGCGTTGTACGGCGACTAAGGCAGGTGGCCCGTGTCGCATCCCGGATACTGCGAACGATCGGTGGCGTGACACCGGATTCAGACCACCGGCGCAGGGGGTCGCGCTAGCTGCGCGAGATCACGCGCTGGCGCACGAGATGTTCGGCCGCGTCGTGTTCGGCGGCGCTGGCCCGGCTTCGCCGTTCTCGCGCTCAGCGCCGCGCGTCTGCTCGCGGTCGAGCTCCGCACGTTCACCGCGAACGAGCGGATCCTGACATTCGTGCTCGGCGGCGTCGCGATGCTCGGCGTGTCGTTCGTTTACGCGCGGCGGCGCAGCTAGGGGAAAGGGTATGCTGGCCGGCATGGTGCGAGCCGTACTGATCGTGGCGATGTGCGCGTGGGCGGGGTGCGATGGCTGCAACAACGACGGTTCGCGCCACATCGCCGACGCCCCGCACACGTTCGCGGACGCTCTTGACGCATCTCGAGCCGACGCTTCCGACCCGAACAGCGAAATCTTCGTCACGCAGACGCCGCCGGGGCCTCAGAACGCGGATCCGGCGAACTGGTCGGGCGTGCTCCAACTCTCCGTCAGGGGTGACTTCGCTCCGCTCGTGATGGAGACGGGGGTCGCGAAGACCGAGCTCGCCGATCCTGCGGGGATTGCGTTTCGGTCGACGTCGTCCGAGCTGTTTGTCGGTAACCGCCATGGCAACAACGCCGCCGATGGTGTGGCCGGCACGGTGAGTCGACGGCGCTACACCCAAGGAACCCACGCGCTGGTGGTGGAGCCCGACATCACCGGGAATGGGCTCTCGGGCGTCCATCAGGTGACGTTCAGTCCGACGTCGGGCGAAATGTTTGCCGCGAACTTCGGTGGCGGCGTGTCACGCTTCACGTTCGACGCAGATGGCGTGCCGGTCGCGAATGGGATGATCTCCGACGGCACCACTCGTGGCGTACTTGTCACGCCCGATGGAAGCCGGCTGTTCGTCACCAATGCGAACAACCGGATCCGGTCGTTCGACCTCGCCACCGGCACCGAGGTCGGGACCACGACCCTGAGCTCGAGCGGTGTCCTTCACTATCTGGCGTATCGGCTCGGGGATGTTTACGTCGCTGCGCTCGCCGACAACATGGTCTATCGGTACCACCTCGCGGCGAACGACGACCTCACGTACGTCCAGGCGATCGCGGCGGAGAGCCCCGTCGGTGTCGCGTTCTCGGCCGACGGCGCGGAGATGTTCGTCACGGGGCACCAAACGGTCGATCTGCTCCAGCGCTACACGTACGACGCCGCGACGGATACGTGGATGTCGAGCGGAACGATGGATCTCGGCAGCTCGCTCGGCGGCGTGGTGATCGTCCCCGGCTAATGTCGGTTCCACCCGACAAATGTCGGTCGCACCCGACGACGCGCGTGTGCAACCACCGAGACCCGCGAGCGCGTGCCGTGGCCTCGCGCTTGCTGTGCATCGCGGCATGCGCTTAGCCGTTTCGCTTGTCTTACTTGCCGCCTGTAGTGGAAGTCACGATGTCGCGCCGGATGCCTCGGCCGATGCACCGGTCGCGGACGCCGCGCCACCGACGACGACGTTCGCGTACAAGCCGGGCTGGGATGGCGTGGTCTCGGTCAGCGTCGTCGGTGCGCCGGTCGGCGCTTCCGGTCCGTGGGCGACACTCGCCGCACTCACCGACGATGGGTCTGGGACGTTTACGGGCACGGCGACGCTCGCCCCGGGCGACTACGACTACTTGTTTCAGATCATCGGTGACGCGGACGCGGGAGCGAAGGCGATGACGCTCGCGCGCTACGCGATCGATCCGACGACCGCGGACTTCGAACCGTGCCCGATGGACTCGCCATCATACTCGGCAGAGATGAACCCGTGCAGCAAGCTCGCCGTGCCGCAGGGCAGTGCACCGACGCTTTATCACATCACCGGCAAGGTCACGGTCCAGGGTGCGGCCGGCGATGGCTTCCTCGTGCTCGTCGAGCGCGACGAGATGGATACGCACCACTATTTTGCGAACCGCGCGACGACCGGGACCGACGGCAGTTACGACTTCGCGGTCGCGAGCGGCTCGTACCGGATCCAGGTCCAGCATCCCGCGTACGAAGCGAAGACCGACAAGCAGCTCGTGCCGAAGATGCTCGATCAGATGCGGCGCGATATCAGCTCGGCGTTCCCGGTCGCGGACGCGGTCGCGGTGCCCGACGCCGCGATGAGCTACATGACCTACAACACGTTCGCGCCGCTGACCTCGGGCACGTTGCCGACGACGTTCACGTTCCCGGCGGCCACGGCGACGCACCTCGACATCTACGGCGACGGCAACGAGATCGGCGATCCGTGGTTCAACTCCGCGATCACGAGCACCGGGTCGATGACGTTCGACGGCACGTTCAACACGGGCAAGGCGATGGACCCGAAGGTCGTCGCCGGGACGCAGTACTGGTGGGGCCTCGAGCTGCCCCAGCCGCCGTCGCAATCGGGCGGCATCGGCTGGACGCACCAGACGATGGTGTTTCCGATCAGCTGGGCCGTGGGGCCGAGCTAGTCGAGCTCGATCATGTCCGCGAACGTCGGCTCGGGGCCGGCCGCGGCGTCATCGATCTGCTCGGGATACGCGGCGTGGCGCTGCGTGGTCGGCGTCGTGATGCCGGTAGGATCGAGCGCGAGTGCTTCGAGATCGCGGCGCGCCCGGGACCATTGCTTGCGAGGACCATCCTCGAGCTTGCGATCGCGGGCGTGGCTGTCCGCGAGCGCGACGTCCGCGGCAGCGTGGGTCCGCACGAGCTCGAGCACACCGGCGCGTAGCGCGGCGCGGAGGTCGAGCAGCTCCTGCGCGGCTGCCATCACGGCTGGGACGGCCGCCGGCGCGACGCTGTAGACACGTTGCTGGAGGACATCGAGCTGGCGCGCGTACTGGATGATCGTCGTCGCGAACACGTTGCGGGTCGGCGGGGCGAGCGCGTCGACGAGCTCGAGGCGCAGCTTCATCGCGCGCGCGATCATCGCGTCGATCGCGGCGAGCTCGGCGACGAACGCCGTATCGCGAGAGGCGAGCTCTTCGAGCGTGGTCGCGCTGCCGAACGCCAGCTGGGCGAGGTACTCGGCGGGATCGAAGCGCTCGAGCTGCGCGAGCGAGTAGACCTGGTCGAGCTTCACGAGGCGACGGTAAGCGTGAGGTG
Organism: Deltaproteobacteria bacterium; assembly: GCA_040004535.1. GTDB lineage: Bacteria > Myxococcota_A > Polyangia > Haliangiales > Haliangiaceae > JABFXX01. The sequence goes on along the minus strand of JBDUAS010000209.1, from coordinate 1,718 downwards.
CGTGATCTCGCAAGACGTACCGACGCGGAGCGGCGGTCCCCAGAACCCGGTGCCTTCACTGACGTACAGCCACGTCGCATCGTGCTTCGCGAGCCCGGCGACCTGCGGCTCGAAGAGGCGCGACAGCCAGCCGAGAGGTAGTAGCTGGCCGCCGTGGGTGTGGCCGGAGAGCTGGAGGTCGACGCCGGCGGACTTCGCGCGCGCGATCGTGCTCGGGTGATGTGCGAGCAACACGACGGGTAGCGCCGGATCGCGGCCCGCGACAGCCTTCGCGACATCCTCGCCGTGGCCGGCTCCAAACGCATGCGAATCGTCGACGCCGGCGAGCGTGAATCCGGGCATCTCGACATGCGCGTTGCGGAGGTACTGCATGCCGAGGCTGGTGAAGTGCGCGATCCATTCGTCGGCATTCCAGTAGTACTCGTGGTTACCGGTCACCGCGAACACGCCGTGCTTCGCGCGCAAGCCGGCGAGTGGCGCGACCTCGGGTGCGAGGTAACTGACGCGTCCGTCGATCAGGTCGCCGGTCAACACGATCAGATCGGGCTCGAGCGCGTTGACGCGATCGACGACCTTCGCAGCGAACGCGCGATCCAGCGCCGGGCCGATGTGGACGTCGGTGAGCTGGACGATCGTGAACCCGGCGGCGCTCGCCGGCAGGTTCCCGAGGGGCACGCGCACGCGCTTCACGATCGGCCCGAGCTTGACGTGCACGAGGCCGTATCCGACGACGAGGATCGTCGCGACGACGCCGCCGACCGCTGCAGCCCGCGGCCCGACCGGCGTGAGCGCGACGACCAGGTTGCTGACGGCGGCGGCGAGCAACAGATACATCGCGAACCCGAACCAGGTGTACGTGGCGGCGAGCCACGGCTTGGCCGCGTCGCGCGACAGCCGGCGCGAATAGATCGCCGCGGCTGGCAGGCTCGGCGCGAGCACGATCACGGCGACCGTGGCGATCGTGGTCCACGGTGCGGGCCAATGCGGTGCATGAACGAAGCGTAGCCACACATAGTAATGGGCAGAGCCGAGCACCGCCATCACGATGGAGAGACGCAGCCAGAGACGGCGCACGCTTCGTTCTACTACTTCTGGGTCGCAATGGTAACGCCTGCCCAATCGGGTGGGGGCGGTGTTGCGAGGAACTGCAGCGCGCGCTCGCGCATCGCGATCGCGGCGCCATCGTCGGGGCGTTTCGCCAGGATCTCGCCCCAGGCGGCGGCGGCTTCCTCGAACCGGCGCGCGACGTATGCATCGAGTGCGCGGGTCGAGAGCTTCGCGAGCGCGACCGCCGCTGCGTCGTGGTCGCTCGCCCGCGCGAGGAGCTCGTACAGCCGGATGCCTTGCTTCTTGCCCTTTACCGCGACGACATCGATCGGGCGCGCCACGATCGCATCCCCAGCCTGCAGGAACGTCGACTCGCTGATCATCAGCTGCGTGCCGTACTGCTTGTTGATGCCCTCGATCCGCGATGCGAGGTTCGCGGTGTCGCCCATCACCGTGTAGTTCATCCGCTCGGTCGAGCCGATGTTGCCGACGAGGACCTCGCCGGTCGCGAGCCCGATCCGGGTCGCGAGGTTCGTGCCTTGCTTCGCGAGCTCGCGCACGCACTGCTGGCAGGCGAGTGCCGCGAAGCATGCGCGCCTGGCGTGATCCTCGACCGTCGTCGGCGCGCCCCAGAACGCCATGATGCCGTCGCCCATGTACTTGTCGACGGT
>JBDUAS010000479.1:0-3748 GCA_040004535.1 Deltaproteobacteria bacterium | reverse complement strand
CTCGGCGAGACCGAGCTCGCGATCGCCGAGCTCCGCCGGGTGTGCGCCGCGTGCCCCGAGTTCGCGGACGCGCACTACAACCTCGGCCTCATGCTCGCGCAGGTCGGCGGCACCGCGCAGGCCAAGCAGCACCTCGAGCGCTACCTCGAGCTCGACGCTGGCTCCGACTGGGCGAGCCACGCGCGCAGCTACCTCGATCAGATCGCGATCTAGGCCCTGCCGCATCTCGCGGCATCCCCGTACGCAGTGCGTGTGTTAAAGGTCTGCCATGCGCAGGTTTTGGGTGTGTGCGGTGCTCGTGGTGTGCGTCGTTTCGGTCGCACGTCGCGTGCCGGCGGACGACGATTCCGACCGCGATAGCCTCCTTCGGGAGATCGACGACAACGTCGGCCGGATCGCGGATCGGATGAACGGCTACGACTCGAATTCGCCGAGCTACGCCGACGATGCGATCAGCTACGCGAACAACGTCAAGGATCTGGTCGACAAGCTCGACCGCGTGAAGGGAAGCGATTCGCACGCGAACGACGTCGTCTCGCGCTACCCGGGCTACGTCGACCAGTTTCGCCAGGCGGCGCAGTACTTGCGCCGGGCGAAGGATTTTCAGTTCAAGAGCAAGGAGATCTTCGACCGCTGCCAGGCGGACGAGGCCGACCTCCAACAGTTCGTGCGGAGCTATACCGGGCGGCCCGAAACCATGGACGAGGGGCTCGAGAAGCTTCCGGACAAGGCGCGCGACTACGGACGCAAAGGCAACGATGCGTACGACAAGCTCAGGGAATACGACCGGCCAATGCAAGACGCTGCGAGCTTTGCGCGCTTCTCGGTCAGCAACGATCGGTGGTCCGACGTGTCATCTCGGTTCTCCGACTCGCAGCAGCGGATCCTGGAGTTCTTCCGCACGAACTACGAGCGGGCAGAGATCACTTGCAAGCGGCTCGCACTCGGCGAAAAGCATCCTGACGTCGACAAAGCGCTCGACGACATGCGCCGCTACACCGGAGATGCGAAGCAGACGGTAACGCAGCTCAAGCACGACTATAACGAGTGGCTTCGCAGCGTCCGCAAGCTGCGTGAGTTCACCGCTAACGACCGCGACGAGATCCGTGATGCCATGTGCAAGGCTGGCTATTACGAGCTCGACAAGCGAGTGAACGAGGTTGCCGACCGGTGGGCGAGCCAGATCTCGAGCTCGTACGGCACGATCCTTGGTCAGTCGGATCGGCTCATGTCTCGCGCGACCGACGACAAGCTGAAGAAGTTCAAGGGCTCGGCACAGGTGCGCGAGGGGCTCGGCTGGAATCGCGAGAACCTCGAAAAGCTCAAGAACTACGAGCTCGCGGGCAGCAACAACCCGAAGATCCGCACGAAGCTCGAATACGGCAAGAAGCGCCACGACGAGATCGAGAGCAGCATCTGCTCGGGCAGTAACTACGCCGAGCTCGAGATCTCGAGCTCGTACTGCAGCAATAGCATCCGGCCCGGCTCGGGCTGTCGCGCCGACTGCGTCCAGGTCGCGAGCACCTGCATGGTCATCGAGATCAAGCCGAACAACGACGGCGCGAAGGAAGAAGGCGATCGGCAACGCGCCGCGTACGCCGACGGCCTGAACCGTTGGTATCAGGGCAACAAGGACGAGCTGTTCTCGAAATACCCGAACCTCAAGCAATGCGAGCGTGACAACAAGCTCCAGGTCGATAGCCGGCTGGAGACCTATGACTTCTGTCCAAGCGCGTCGGAGGTTCAGAGCATGGAGAGCGAGCTCAAGGACACTTCCGCCGATGTTTCAGAGTCAGCCGAATGATCGAGCTCGGGTTGCACTGCATGAATGGTTTGCGCCTCGGCGACGAGCCCTCGCGCCTCGAACGGATCGCGAAGCTCGTGACAGATCCGCGCTGGCACGCGAAGTTCAAGTTGATCAACGTCGCGCACCTGCCGAACACGCCTCCCGAACCAGTGTTTACCGGCACGGTCGCCGCGGCGGATCTTCCCGAAGCAGCTCGCAAAGCGTTGTTCAGCGGCGCCGTCGACGACGTCCAGTTCGGTGTTAGCCGCACCGCGAGCACGGATACCGCGCGGCTGTTCGTGAAGACCGGGCGCTATCCGAACGAGCGGAGTTGGGGGAGCTCGCGGTTACGCTTGTCCGATCACGATGGAGATCGAATCGCCGCCCCCTGGGTCGAGCTGCAGCACGATCTCGTCGATGCGATCGGCGCACGGCACGGCGTGATCATCGCAGCACCAACGCATGACCTGATGCGGATCGAGACCTGGCTCTCGAACATCTCTCTTGAAGGCCGACCGTTGCACCCACGACCCGAAGAGATCTCTTCCTACGCGGTCAACAAGGCTAAGCTCGGTGATGCATATCTCCGCGCTCCGCGTTGGGGCACGTATCTGGCACCCGAGCATCTCGAGAAGATCGGAGGACGGGCCAAGGTGATCGCATCGGTCGAGCCGGCGGTCGTCCGTGACGTTGGCCCGCTCGTCTACTTCCAGCTCACCGAGCACGTCTCCGATGCGCTCTCCCCGTCGACCGAAGTAAAGCGCGCACGCTTCGAGCAACTCGTCGCCGCACTCCTGCCGCCGCGAGAGCAGTCATGAGAATCCTCGACTGCTGGAGCCTCGCGTTCTTGACCGCCTGCGCCGGCCTCGGCGCGCCATCGAGCTCGTCCACGTCGAGCACCGAACCGCGAGCATCCGGTGCCGACTCCAGCGGCAGCGTCACGATTCCCGACGTCGTCATGCTGCCGCGTGACCAGGCGATCGCGACGCTGCGACGCGCCGGCGTTCAGGGAGACATCACCGACGATGGAAATCTGTGTGGCAGCATCGTCAATGGTCTGATCGTCGAGACTGGCCAGGTCTGCAGTCGGGCCAGACGCGCGGCCACGACCTACCTGAAGGTCATACGATCGAAGGCTGGATCTCGCTGGTCCACGACTTGATGGTGACTATCGACGTCGCGAGCGCAATCCTTCCGGTCTACGAGACGGCCAATGCGGTCTTCGCCGACGTGCTGCTCATGTCGATCGTGCGAGATTCGCGTTGGACGGGGACCTCTGACCTCGGGCCCGGTGACGACTTTGCGGAGCAGAACGCACGCGCGAAGTACTGGCGCGATCTTGTCGGGGCCAAGTACGTACGTAACGCGCGCTGGGGAACCTACCTGCGCGACCATCACATCGACTCCATCGGCGGCCTCGATCGGATTCGCCGCCAGGTCGAGCCGGCGCGCGTCGACCGTCTCGGCGAGCTCGTCTACTTCCAGCTGACGGAGAGCATCGAGAACGCCGTCGGTCCGGCATGCGATGCCAAGCGCCGTGCGTTCGACGCCGTGCTCGCACCGATCCTGCCGCCTCCGATTCCCGCACGTACGGAACCCTGATGCGGGCCTACAAGAGGCCGGCCGGACCGACGCCGCGCGCGAGCAAGTAGGCGTAGACGTACGGCGCGATGAACAGCACGGCATCGATCCGATCGAGGATGCCGCCGTGGCCCGGGAGCAGCGAGCCCGAGTCCTTGACCCCGACGGAGCGCTTGATCAGCGACTCGGCGAGATCGCCGAGCTGGCCGAGGATGCCACCGGGGATCGCGAGCGCGAACACGTCGATCCAGGTCAGCCACGTCGCGAAGAACAGCTTCAGGATCACGACGCCGAGCACCGAGCCGGCGATGCCGCCATAAGCGCCAGCCCAGGTCTTCTTCGGCGACACGGCCTCGTAGAGCTTCGCGTTGCCGAGGAAGC
>JBDUAS010000208.1:0-12704 GCA_040004535.1 Deltaproteobacteria bacterium | reverse complement strand
CACGACGTTCCTGATGCCGCTCACGCTGCTCGGAACGAAGAACTCGATCGAGAAGTACACCCGCGAGTTCACCGCCGTGATGCTCGTGCTCGAGGTCGGCATGCTCGGCGCGTTCCTCGCGACCGATCTGTTCCTGTTCTACGTGTCGTGGGAGGTGATGCTGATCCCGATGTACCTCCTGATCGGCATCTGGGGCGGCCAGCGCCGGCTCTACGCGTCGATCAAGTTCGTGATCTACACGATGGTCGGCTCGCTCCTGATGCTCGTCGCGATCTTCTACGTCTACGTGAAGGCCGGCGCCGCGCTCGGTCACTACACGACGGATCTGCAAGAGCTGACCACGGTGTCGCTGCCGTATCACGCGCAGGTCTGGTGCTTCGCGGCGTTCGGGCTCGCGTTCGCGATCAAGGTGCCGCTGTTCCCGTTCCATACCTGGTTGCCGGATGCGCACGTCGAGGCACCGACCGCGGGCTCGGTCATCCTGGCCGGCGTGCTGCTGAAGTTCGGGATCTACGGGTTCTTGCGCTACGGGTTCCCGCTGTTCCCGCACGGCGGCATGGTGTGGGCGCCCGCGCTCGCGGTGCTCGCGGTGATCGGCATCATCTACGGCGCGTTCACCGCGTTCGCGCAGGATGACTTCAAGAAGTTGATCGCGTACTCCTCGATCTCGCACCTCGGGTTCTGCATGCTCGGCGTCGTCGCGATGGTGACGATGAGCGTCGAGGGCTCGATCTACGCGATGCTGTCGCACGGCCTGACCACGGGCGGCTTGTTCCTCGGCATCGGCGTGCTCTACGAGCGCCGTCACACGCGGCGCCTCGCCGAGTTCGGCGGCATCTGGAAGCAGATGCCGGTGTTCGCGGGTCTGTTCCTGATCATCACGATGGGCTCGGCGGGTCTGCCGGCGCTGTCGGGCTTCATCGGCGAGTTCTTGTCGCTGATGGGCACGTTCATCGCGGGCGATACGTTCCCGGCGAACCATCCGAACTACCTGCCGATGGTGCGGCTCCTCGCGGCGCTCGCGACGACCGGCGTGATCGTCGGCGCGATCTACTTGCTCTACATGTTCCAGAAGGTGTTCTTCGGCAAGCTCGACAAGGCGCGCAACGGCAGCCTCCCGGATCTCAAGGCGCACGAGCTCGCGACGTTCATCCCGCTCGTCCTCGCGATCATGGCCGGCGGCCTGTTCCCGAAGTACCTGCTGAAGACCATGGAGCCCGCGGTGAATCACTTCATCTCGGAGTTCCAGAAGCACGTCGACGAGCCGGACTGCGCTCCGCACACGTACATCGCGGGATGTAACGCGCCGCCACCGGCGCCAGCTGCTCCAGCCCCGGCCGCTCCCGTTCCGGCGCCCGCGACCGGAGGTGACTAGTGAATACGTTCAACGCTGCAGACCTCGCCTGGATCTCGCCGTTCTTGATCCTCGCGATCACCGGCATGCTGCTGGTGCTCGCCGAGGCGTTCTTCAAGGGTCGCGATCACACGACGCTCGTCGGCCTCACGGTCGCGGGCTCGGTCGCCGCGACGATCGCTTCGGTCATCCTGTATCGCCAGCTCGGCCCGAACGAGATGCACCCGATCTTCGCCGACGCGAAGAGCGGCGCGATGCTCGTCGGTGACCGGTTCGGTTACGTGTTGACCGGGCTGTTCTCGATGACGACCGCGTTCGTCGCCTTGATGTCGCCGGCGCACCAGCGCGAGCACGGCTGGCAGAACGGCGAGTACTACGGGATCATGATGCTGTCGGCATCGGGCATGGCGATCCTCGCGATCGCCGCGAGCCTCGTCACCGTGTTCCTCGGCATCGAGACCATGTCGATCGGCGTGTACGTGATGTGCGCGCTGCGTCGGACGTCGCGGCGGTCGAACGAAGCGGCGATGAAGTACTTCATCGTCGGCGCGTTCGCGACCGGCTTCCTGATGTACGGCATGGCGCTCCTCTACGGCGCGTCGGGCACGCTGTCGCTGCTCAACATGCAGGCGGCGCTCGCGAAGACGGTGAACCCCGGCCTGGTGGTCGCAGGTGGCTTCCTGCTGATCGTCGCGTTCGGGTTCAAGATCGCGGCGGTGCCGTTCCACATGTGGGCGCCCGATGCGTACGAAGGCGCGCCGACGCCGGTGACCGCGTTCATGGCGGCCGCGGTGAAGTCGGCGGCCATCGCCGCGATGATCCGGGTGTTCGGCCTCGCCCTCGGTGGCGACGTGCTGCCATACGGCACGCTCGGCTGGGCGAGCCCGATGGTCGTGATCGCGGCGATCTCGATCACGATCGGAAATATCTCGGCGGTCCGCCAGGACAACATCAAGCGCATGCTCGCGTACTCGTCGATCTCGCACGCCGGCGTGCTGCTCGTCGGGTTGTGCGCGCTTGGCCTCGGCTCGCCGACGGCGCAGAGCTCGATCGTTTATTACTTGATCGCGTATTCGGCCGCGACGATCGGTGCGTTCGCCGTGGTGTCGTATGTCGGCTCGAAGGGCCGCGAGCGGCTCCTCGTCGATGACTGGGCCGGCTTGGCGTCGCAGCATCCGGGCGCCGCGCTCGCGATGACGATCTGCCTCCTGAGCTTCGGTGGCATGCCGCCGACCGGCGGGTTCTTCGGAAAGTTCTATCTGTTCAAGTCGGCGATGGACGTGTGGAACGGCCAGCTCCTGTGGGTCGTGATCCTCGGCGTCGTCAACTCGGCGATCAGCATCTACTACTACCTGCGGATCGTGACCGCGATGTACTTCCGCGAGTCGACGGCGCCGTTCCAGGTCGCGCGCTCGCCGGGTCTGCTGTTCGTGATCGCGTTCATCCCGCTGCTCGTGCTCGAGCTCGGCATCATGCCGGGCTGGTGGCTCAAGCTCATCGGCTGAGCGCTGACCTCGTTCGGTCATCGCGCTCCAAGCGCTCGCGACCCGGCCGCGAACCCCTGCCCACGGGCTCGCGTCGCTGGCCCCGGCGCTCGGCTTCTTCGATCAGGCGCACAGGGCGAAGGACTTTCGCGAGCTCGCTGGGTGCACCCCGAGCGAAGTAGTTTCCATTTTTCCAATCCGTTCGGTGTTCGGCGCTCCATAGTCGGGGCGTGAACAAGCTCACTCCGAACCTGATCGTCGATCGCATCGAGGATGTCCTGCCGTTCTACGCTGCGGTCGGTTTTGAAAAAGTCATGGACCTCGAGCACGAGGGCGCCCTTGGATTCGTGATCCTGCATCACGGTGCCGTCGAGCTCATGCTGCAGAGCCGCGCGTCGGTCGCAGCCGATGTCGCGCCGCTCGCCGATGGCGCGCATCGCACGATGCTCTACATCGAGCTCGATGACCTGGCACCGATCCGCAAGGCGCTCGGGAGCACGCCGCTCGTCGTCCCCGAGCGGACGACGTTCTACGGCGCGCGCGAGATCATCGTCCGCGATCCGGCAGGCAACGCCATCGCCTTCGCGAGCCGAACCTCCTGACTCCGAACAGTGGTTCAATGGGCGAATGCGGGCGTTTCTGATGATCGCTGTGCTGACGTTTGCAGTGCGGAGTGAAGCGGCGCCGCCGCCCTAGCGATTCCAGTCGGTGGCTTGGCAGCGAGGGCAGCGTTCGGCGAGCTCGAGGTGCGCGGCGCGGCGGAACTGATGGCCACAGCGCTGGCAACGGAAGATCAGCGGCACGAGCTTGCGAAACTCGACGATCGCGAGCCCGACCGACATGACGCCGATCGCGGCGACGATCGCGATCGTGGCCCAGACCATCTTGCAAGCATGAGGTGGATCCAGCGCCCGTGCTAGGGTCCGCGCGTGGCAGTAGATCTTCGCGAGCTCGCGCGTGCAGTCGGAATCGAAGGGGACTACACGAGCTGGCGCGGCGAACCGACGAAGGCGAGCGACGAGGCAGTCCGCGCGGCCCTCAAGGCGATGGGCCCGGATCTCGGGATCGATCTCGAAGCGATGGACGGCGACGCCGCGATGAAGGCGATCGAGACCCGGACCTGGGCGGAGCGTGTTCCACCGGTCGTCGTCGCGTGGGACGGCGAGCTCGATCTGCGGTTCCGGGTCGCGGCCGACGAGGATCGCGCGTGGTCGATCGAGGTCGCGGCCGAGGATGGTCGCACGTTCGCGGCGCGCGGGATGCTGTTCGAGCTCGAAGCCGATGGCCACGAGCACCCGGGCGGCAAGGTCCATTGCTTGCGTCACGCGAAGCTGTCGCTCGACGGCGCGCTCGGTTATCACGAGCTCGCGTGGTCGTGCGGCGAGGACACCGGCAAAGCGATGGTGATCGCGGCGCCGACGCGGACGTGGGGCTCGCCCGGAACTTTCGAGAAGCGGTGGGGCGTGTTCGCGCCGGTCTACGGGCTGGCGTCGCGCGCGAGCGGGTACGCAGGCGACCTCGGCACGCTGCGGACGTTGTTCGAGCAAGTCGCGGCGTGGGGAGGCGCGTATGTCGCGACGCTGCCGATCCTCGCGGCGGTTCTCGACGAGCCGTCTGCGTTCTCGCCGTACTCGCCGGCGAGCCGGCTGTTCTGGAACGAGATGTATCTCGACCTCCCTCGGTTCGCTGGCGAGCTCGGCGCCTCGGTTCCCGAGGCCCCCGCACCGAAGGCCGGGTTGATCGATTATCGCGCGCAGTACGCGTGGCGGCGCCCCGTGATCGATCGACTCGCGAAGGAGTTCTTCGCGGATCGCGATCGGACGGCTGGCGTCGCCGAGTGGGCAGGGCCGCGCGGCGTGTTCGACTACGCCGCGTTTCGTGCGATCGGTGAAGTCCACCGCAAGGGCTGGCGCGGATGGCCCGCCTCGCTGCGCGACGGTACGAAGCCGGCGCGGACCCGCGAGGAAGCGATCGCACTCTGCGGCGATGGGGCGCGCGTCGACACTCACGTGTTCGCGCAATGGGCGATGCAGGATCAGCTGGGCGCGCTGCAGGGTGGTGCGGTCGCGCTGTATCTCGATCTCCCGGTCGGCGTCAGCATGGATGCGTACGAGGTCTGGCGCTGGCGCCGGTTGTTCCTCACGTCGCTCGCTGCGGGCGCGCCGCCGGATGCGCTGTTCCTCGGTGGCCAGAACTGGGGCTTGCCACCGATGTCACCGATCGCGCTGCGCCGCGGTCGCTACAAGTACTTCATCGATTGCGTGCGCCATCACATGAGGGTGTCGGGGATGCTGCGCATCGATCACGTGATGGGGCTCTTCCGGCTGTATTGCGTGCCCGAAGGCCGGCCCGCGACCGACGGCGTGTACTTGAAGTACCCGGCGGAGGATCTGCTCGCGATCCTGACGCTCGAGTCGCGGCGGGCGAACTGTGCGGTGTGCGGCGAGGATCTCGGCACGGTACCGCCGCACGTCCGGCCGGCGATGGAGCGTCACGGCTTGTATCGCTTGCACGTCGGTCAGTGGAGCTTTCCGCGCCATGCCGGTCAGCCTTCCGAGGAAGCGCCGGCCGGATCGATCGCGAGCCTCAACACCCACGACACGCCGACGTTTGCGGGCTGGTGGAGTGGCGCGGATATCATCGACAAGCTCGACCTCGAGCTGATCGACGAGCAGGATGCGCACGACGAGCGCATCGAGCGCGCCGAGACGAAAGAAGCGGTGCTCGCGATGGCGCCCGAGCTCGGCGAGGCAAGTGCGCTCGCCGATGTCGAGCGCGCGCTGATCGGCACGATGGCGGAGCTCGCGGCGGGCCCCGCCGAGGTCGTGCTGGTCTCGCTCGATGACCTCGCGCTCGAGCCGGTGCCCCACAACGTGCCCGGAACGACCTCGGAGCGCCCCAACTGGCAGCGCCGCGTGGTCCAGTGGGCCGAAGCCCTCGACGAGGCTACGGCTTCGCCGGCGGCCGTCGGTACGATCGCGGCCGTAGTCGCGGCGCGCCGCACCCGCTAGAATCGAGGGGTGATGCGTACCCTGCTCCTCGCGTTGTTGGTCAGTGCGTCCGCGTCCGCCGACGGCATCCTCGTGCAGGGCGACTATCCGCGCGTCGATGTCGAGGTCGGTAAGACGGTCGAGCACGCGGTCGGCTACTACCGCTACCGCTGGTTCTGCGATGACCCGTCGTTGTTGACCGGCGATCTGATCACGCGCGGCGATACGAACTACTTCGTCGTCACCGGCGTGAAGGCCGGCTCGACGCAGTGTCGGGTCGGGACGGACCGCGAAGGCTTTACCGTGATGAACGTGTACGTGGCGGCCGCGAAGACAGCGCCGCCGGCGAAGGCGAAGAAGTGAGCGAGCGCGCACAGAGCCGGATCCGGATCGCCTACGCCTACGCGATCACCTTCGGCGGCTGCTGGACGGGCTCACCACCCGCGATCGTCGAGCCCACGCCGCCGCCACCGGTCATCAGCCATCGCAGCCAGCCGCTGCACTCGCCGTGCGAGGTCACGATCGATCACATCGTCGACGTCATGCACGAAGAGCTCTCGCGGATCCCCGACTTCGCCGACAAGCTCGACGCGATCCGCGATGTCGCGGTCGCGAGCTGCGACGAGACCAAGTGGACGCCCGAGCTGCGTGCGTGCTTCGACAACACGACCGACAACACGGCGATCCAGGAGTGCCAGGCGCTGTTCACGCCGGATCAGACCTCGGATCTGATGCAACGGATGACCGAGGTACTGACCGGACTCAACGCGCCACCGCCGGTCACGCCGTAATACCCAGCATGTTCATGCTCTGTCGGGGCGTCGCGCCACTGCGTACGGTGGGGCATGAAGCGCCCCTACGCCCCCCTGATCGTTTCGATCTCGCTCGCCACCGCCGGATGGATGATGGTGAAGCTCGCGCCGCCGGCTGCCGCCGACGGAGATACGGATACCGACGATAACGCCGGCGGCGGACCCGAGCTCCGCGCCGTCTCGATCGTGCACGGCATGACGTTCTCGCTCAACCAGCGCGAGGTCGTCCCGGGTACCCAAGGTCCGACGACGATGGTGACCCACGTCCAGGCCACGGTCCCGCCGGGACCGCCGATCAATGGCGTCGTCCCACCGGGGCCGCCGCAGATCGATCTGGTCGTGCGAGTCGTCGCGCCCGACATGGAGGTCGCCCACGCGGCCGGTGCGTTGACCGCGCTCGCTCTGATGCGCGGCATGCCGCTCGCGCAGATCAGTGCCGCGTTCGCGCAATTGAACTGGAACATCCAGATCAAGTCGGTGCGTGGTCAGGTCGATCCGCTGTCGCTGATCGACGCGACGAAGGCGAACGCGCTCGATCAATTCCTGATCAGCGCGATCATCGCGGGTGATCGCCCGGGCGGCGGTTGCGACGCTGCGATCCCGCTCCTGCAACAGGGCGCGTTCGTGCTCGGGTTCTTGCCGAACTAGGGCGTCACTCGTCCGTGGCGGACGGCTTCTTCTCGTAGCGCTTGCGCAGGTTGTGATCGAGGATCATCTTGCGCAGCCGGATCGACTGCGGCGTGACCTCGCACAGCTCGTCATCGTTGATGAACTCGAGCGCGTACTCGAGCGTCAGCTGCTTCGGCGGTGCCAGGACGAGTTTTTCGTCGGCGGCGGTGGTCCGGATGTTGGTCAGCTTCTTGACCTTGTTCGGATTGACGACGAGGTCGTTCTCGCGTGCGTGGATGCCGATGATCATGCCGGAGTAGTTCTTGATGTTCGGGCCGACGAACATCTGCCCGCGCTCCTGCAAGTAGAACAGGCCGTACGCGTTCGTCACGCCGTCCTCGCTCGAGATCAACACGCCGTTCTGGCGCGTGCGGATATCCGGACCCTGCGGGCCGTACTCGGCGAACTGCGTGTACAGCACGCCGGTGCCGCGAGTGTCGGTCATGAACTGGCTGCGATAGCCGATCAAGCCGCGCGCCGGGATCCGGTACTCGAGTCGCGTGCGACCCGGAGCCGACGGCCGCATCTCGCTCATCACGCCGAGGCGCCGATTCAATTCGGCGACCACGGGGCCGCTGTAGTTCTCGTCGAGATCGATGACCGCGTCCTCGTACGGCTCGAGCGGCTTACCCTTGTCGTCGAACTGGAGGATGACCTGCGGCTGCGACACGCACAGCTCGTAGCCCTCGCGCCGCATCGTCTCGATCAGCACGGTCAGATGGAGCTCGCCGCGGCCCGACACCTTGAACACGCCCGCAGTCTCGGTCTCCTCGACCTTCAACGCGACGTTGCTCTTGATCTCGCGGTCGAGCCGCTCCTTCAGGTTGCGCGACGTCACCCACTTGCCTTCGCGTCCGGCGAACGGCCCGTCGTTGACGCGGAAGTTCATCGTGATCGTCGGCGCATCGACCTTGAGCAGCGGCATGATCGTCGGGTTCGCGATCGACGTGATCGTCTCGCCGACGTTGAGCTCCTGCATGCCGGTGAACGCGACGATGTCGCCGGCGATCGCCTCGGCGAGCTCGAACCGCTTGAGGCCCTGGAAGCCGAGGACCTTCTGGACCCGGAACTCTTCCTTCTTGCCGTTGCGGTGGGCGAGCAGCACGCGATCGCCGACCTTGCTGCGGCCGGCGCGCATGCGGCCGATCGCGAGGTAGCCGAGGAAGTCGTCGTAGTCGAGCGTCGCGACCTGCATGAGCAGCGGCGCGTCCGGATCGCCGGCGGCCGGCGGCACCTTCTCGATGATGAGGTCGAGGATCGGGCCGAGGTCCTTCGGCGTGTCGCCGAGCTCGCGAATCGCGTAGCCCTGGCGGCCCGACGCGTAGATCACCGGGAAGTCGAGCTGCTTGTCGTTCGCGCCGAGCGAATCGAACAGCGCGAACACCTGATCCATGACGTCGTGCGGATCGACGCCGGGGCGATCGATCTTGTTGACGACGACGATCGGGTTCAACCCCATCTCGAACGCCTTCTGGGTCACGAACCGGGTCTGCGGCATCGCGCCTTCGTACGCGTCGACGAGCAGCAGCACCGAGTCGACCATGCCGAGCACGCGCTCGACCTCACCGCCGAAGTCAGCGTGACCCGGCGTGTCGACGATGTTGATGCGCACGCCCTTCCAGGTCACCGCGGTGCACTTGGAGAGGATCGTGATTCCGCGCTCGCGCTCGAGATCGTTCGAATCCATCGCGCGCTCTGCGACGACTTCTCCTGTCCGAAACGTGCCGGCTTGCTTCAGCAGACCATCCACGAGGGTGGTCTTGCCGTGGTCGACGTGCGCGATGATCGCGACGTTGCGAATTTCCGGCATCTCTACAGCTCCTTCTTCTCCGTAACGAGGACACGTTCGCACGCAGCGAGCATGCGAATCTCTGGGTCGAGCTCTGGTGCGCTCAACATCGACGCGAGCACGAGATCACGGGTACCCGTGATCGTGAGCGCGGGGTGGTCGACGGTGATCTTCGAGCCGGCGAGCGCGAGCGTGCGCAGCAGGTGGCTCGCGGTATCGCTGACCGTGGCTTTGTCGCCGTCGGCATGGACGCGCATCAGCGCGGCGCCGACCGGATCGAACACCGCGGCCGAGGCCGCATCCATCACCGGATACACGCGAGCGACCCGCACGCCATCGCGCGCGAGGGCCGTGCCGTTCGAGCCGTCGCTCCCGGTCCATCGCGTGTCGCCGAGCTGCGAGATCAGCGGCGGTCCGCCGACGATCATCTCGGTCGGTCCGATCGTCGCGCGGCACGGCTTGCCGATCCGCACGGACGCGATCACCGACGTTCCATCGTGGACTTCGATCATGGCGGCGGCCGGGGGTGGTGGGTCGGCCTTCGCCTGACAACCGCCCAGCAAAGGCACCAGCAAGACACAACGAATGGACACGAGGCGGCGCTTTGTAACCTGCTACCAGGTATCGAGCAAGGTCGCGATTCGCGATCGGCGCCGCGCCGTGTTACGCCGTGGGGGCTGTGAAGATCCCGTTTACAGTCGCGCTGTTGCTGGCGGGCTGCGGTGGCACCCCTTCCGCCCCGCCGCCCCCACATCGCGACGACGCTGCCACCGCCCATCCGGACGCCAAAATGGCCCAAACGATGACGCCGGCTCGCCCACTCGGCCTGGCGGACCTCGCGGCGTGGCAGTGGCGGACGCGAGGTGGTCATCCGGCGTTCCGCACCGCCCGCAAGGCCGAGGCACGCGGCGACTGGGGCGGTGTGGTCGCCGCCTGTACGCAGGCGCTCGCGGCCGATCCGACGAACCTCGAAGCGGCCTGGTTGCTGGCGGTTGGCAACGCGAAGCTCGGCAAGCTCGATGCCGTGACCGCGCCGCTCCAGCTCGCCGGTGCCGGTGATTTCGGCAAGTGGGCGCTCGCCTCGCTCGATCAACCCGGGCTCCAGCCTTACCTCGCGACACCCGCGGGCCAGGCGTGGCAGCGCCGGGTCGAGGCCGATCGCGGACCCTTCCTGGCGGCGCTCTCGCGCGGGCTGATCGTGATCGCGAACGGTGATCTGTATGCGGTCGCCGATCAGCGCTGGTATCGGCTGACCCGGACGTACGGTGGCGTCGTCGCCGCGTTTGCGCCGCAGCATGGACACGTGCTCGCGTACGTCACGCGCGGCAAGACGTCGCACAAGCTCGCGGTCGGCAGCGTCGATCTCTCGACGGGCATGACGACGCGCTCGCAAGATCTGTCGCCGGTCGCGACCCAGCTCGCGGCGACCAAGGACGGCACCGGGATCTGGATCGGCCAGCAAGCCCAAAAGCCGCGCGTGCTCTCGCTCGCCGCCGACGAGCATCAAGGGCTGCTCGTCCCGACGAAGCTCGCGCGTCCTTCCGGCGCGTGGCTCGAGCTCTACGCGAGCGGGGGCGTGCGGCTCCATCGGGTGCCCGCCGAGATCAGCGCCGATTGGGACGAGCAAGGTCTCGCGAGCGCGATCCGGATCGCGACCTCGAATCGGGTCGTCACCGTGCCCGGCCAGATCCAGGGCGACTCGATCGTGTGGTCACCGGATCGCAATCACCTCGCTCTCGTCGCGCAGACCTCGGATCACTGCGACGCCGCGACGCCGAGCGTGACCGCCTACGCGATCGACACCGCGACCGGCGCCGCGACCGAGCTCGCCCGCGGCCATGGCCTCGCGATCGATTGGATGGGCAATCGCGCGGTCGCGATCGCGGGCGACGACGGTGTGAATGTTCACGAGCTAACTGGCGCAACCACGCCACTCCTGGGCGCGACCAAGCTCGTCCACCCGCGGTTCGCGCCGAAGTGCGAGGCGCTCCATGTCGAGGAGCCAGCCGAGGAACCGACTGGAACCGACGAAGATCCGGCCGAAAACTGACGCCTTTCGACATGTGAAACGGCTGCAACAGCCTTTGTGATCCAGGGCTTGCCAGGTGGTTGGACCACTTGGGCGGCTTGGCACGTCGGCTGCTCTTAGTCCAGCCATGCAGAAGCGGCAGGTCATGGCTTCGGGGATCGGTGGCGGCCTCGCCACCCTGGTCGATGTCGGCACGCTGGTCCTCCAGACCCGACACGGCACGCCCGTTCCGGTCGCCGCGTTCATCTCCGCCACGATCGGTGCGTGCGTCGGTTTCACGTTCAACAAGTACGTCGCGTTCCGCGACCGCTCGGTGGTCTCGGCGTCGCAGCTCGGTCGGTTCGGCATCGTCGCCCTGGTGACCGCGCTCGTCATGGCGCTCGCGATGGAGATCGTTGCCGTGAAGCTGCGCGTACCGACCGTGCTCGCGAAGTTGATCTGCTCGGCGCTCGTGTTCGTCGGCTGGACCTATCCCGCTCAACGCCGTGTCTTCTCCGTCATTCGGCCTGCCCTCCAGGAGTCACTATGAGCTTCGTCGACCTCTCGATCATCATCCCCGCATACAACGAAGAGCTCCGGATCCCGCCGACGCTCGAGCGCTTGAACGCGTTCCTCGCGGCCCAGCCGCTCCGCTACGAGATCGTCGTCGTCGACGACGGCTCGAAGGATCGCACGTGCGACGTCGTGCTCGAGCACGCGAAGCGGATGCCGAATCTCCGGCTCGTCCGCCAGCTTCCGAATCGCGGCAAGGGCGCGGCCGTCCGCCGCGGCATGCTCGAAGCGGTCGGTCAGATCCGCGTGATGTGCGATGCCGATGGCTCGATGCCGCCGGAGCAGCTGCCGCGCTTGCTCGCGCCGATCGTCGCGTGCAAGAGCGAGATCTCGATCGGCTCGCGCTACGCCGAAGGTGCGAAGACCGACAAGAAGCAGCCCGCGTATCGCGTGATGTGGAGCCGGCTCTGCAACAAGCTGATCCAGCGCTCGCTCGTGCCGGGCGTGCGCGACACGCAGTGCGGGTTCAAGGCATTCACGGCGCAAGCCGCGCGCGACTTGTTCCGCGATGGCCGGATCGACGGCTGGGCGTTCGACCTCGAGATCCTCGCACTCGCGCGCCGCCGCGCGTACTCGATCACCGAGGTCGGCGTCGAGTGGGCCGACGATGGCCGGTCGCGCGTGAATCCTCTCAAGGACATGTACAAGGTCGTCCGCGAGGCGATGACGATCCGGAAGAACCTGCGCCGCGGCGTGTACAACAAGAGCTTGCCGGCCGCGGCTTGAGTCTGTAGGGTCTGGCCCGCTCATACGTCGGAGAGGGCGAGGTGACCGCCGGTGAACCTGGCAACAGGAACACGGGAGGAAAGTCCGAGCTTCACAGGGCAGGGTGCTGGTTAACCGCCAGTCGAGGTGACTCGCAGGAAAGTGCAACAGAAAGCAAACCGCCGGTCGGTGGCAACATCGGTCGGTAAGGGTGAAAGGGTGCGGTAAGAGCGCACCGCTTCGTTGGTGACAACGAAGGCAAGGTAAACCCCACCCGAAGCAAGACCAGACAGGGGTCGTGCTGCCCGCACGATGACTCC
>JBDUAS010000478.1:0-3761 GCA_040004535.1 Deltaproteobacteria bacterium | reverse complement strand
CATGCGGGATGGTCTTGCGCGCAGTCCCGACATCGCAACGCGCGCTCGAGCTCCGCGAGCCAGGCAGATAATGTTGGCCTCGCGCGAGCTTCACGCTCGAGCGTCGCTTCGTATCGGTGCGGAGGTGTTTGGTGCGCTGGTACCAGGCGTTCCACGTCGCCCGCCGCTTGTTCCTGTCTTTAGCCGGCACGATGCGAGCCTAAGGCTCGTGATCTTGTCCGGCAACCATAGATAGTTCGGACAACCTCAGTCGTGCTTGACGACGACGCGGAGCGAGAGCGCGAAGCACACCGACTCGGGCTTCGCTTCCTTGCCGATGTACGGCTTGTAGCTCCAGCTCTGCAGCGCCGACACGAGATCGCTCGGCATATCGGGCGAGGTCTTCACGACCTTCACCGACGTCACCTTGCCGGCTTCGTCGATGCACATCTTCACGAGCACGTCGCCATCGTGATCGCCGCGCAGCACCGGCAGATCGCCGGAGACTTTCGTGACCGCGGTCGCTGCGACGACCGGCGTGCGCGCCGGCTTCGGCGGCTCGGGGACGTCCTGTTGCACCGGCGGCTTGACCGGCGGTTGCACGGGCTGTGTGACCACCGGCGGTGGCGTCACCGGCTCGACGACGACGGGCGCGGTCGAGTGCTCGGGCTCGGTGTCGGCAGCCCTGTGATGGCCCTTGTCGTGGGTCTTCGCGTGTGGCGTGACCGGCGTCGGCGGATGCGTCGCGACGACCGTCGGGAACGTCGCTGTGAAGTCGACAGACGCATCCGCGGCGGCATCGAAGTCCTTCGACCACCTGTCGTTGCCGTTCTGGATCTCGACGTGGTGCGTGCCCGCTGTCGTCTCGAGCTTCGCGGGCGTCGTTCCGGCCGGTTTGCCGTCGAGCTCGATGAACGCACCGCGCGGCGTCGAGTCGAGCGCGACATGCGCTACCGCGGGATCGAGCGCGAGCGTGACGACCTGCTTGTCACCGGCCGCGACCGTGATCGACTTCGCGAGCGGCTTGAACTTCGGATCGTGCGCCGTGATCTCGTGGTCACCTGCGCCGAGCGAGACCTCGCCCTTCGCAACCGTGCCGTCGACCTCGACCACGGCGCTCGCGGGCGTCACCGCGAACGTCACGCGCGCCGGCGCCGGCGGAGTCTCGTGCTTCGTCAGCAGAACCACGACAAGTGCCGCCGCGACCGCCGCGAGCGCGAGCACGAGATAGATCAGCTTGCGATTCCGGCGCGGCCGCCCGCCCGGTACCGCGTACGGCATGATCTGCTGCATCGACGCCGGCATGTAGCCGGGAATGTGATGCTCGACGATCTGCGATTGCGACGGACGAAGTGACTGGGAGCCCGCGCCGTACGCTCCGGGCGGCGTACCGTGCTGACCGGACGGCGTGTAGTTCGCGGTCATCGGCAACGGCGTCACCGGCGACGGCGGCAACGCATTCGGATTCGCGCCGAACGTGGAGGGACCGGGACCTGCGCCCGGGCCCGAGATCGAAAAATCGGGTCCGGCCGCGATCGAGTTTGGCCCGGCGTCCTCGCCCCAGATTTCGGCGGCGAGCTGGATGTCGTCGCTCGAGCGCTTGAGCACCGTCTTCGGCGTCGGTGACGGCCGGAGCACCGACGTCGGCGATTCTCGGCCCGCGAACCCCGAGTGCCGCATGTAGTCCTCGGGCTGGATGAACTGGCGGATCCACTCGCCGACGATCCGCGCTCCCATCTGCAATCCCGAGCGCACCGCGATCTGATCGAGCCCGCGCCGAAACTGGCCCGCGCTCGCGAGCCGCCGCGAGCTGTCGCGCTCGAGCGCCGACAGGATCAACCGATCGAGCTCCGGCGGGCACGCCGGGTTGTGCGTCGACGGTGGGGCCACTGGCGCCTCTCGGATCTTGCGCATCGTCTCGAAGTCGGTCCGCGCGGAGAACAGCGGCGACGCGGTCACGAGCTCCCACGCCACGACGCCCATCGAGAACACGTCGGAGACCGGCTCGATCTGCATCCCGAGCGCGGCCTCGGGCGACATGTAGCCGAGCTTGCCCTTCACCTGGCCGCTCGCGGTGTGGAGGGTCTGGCTGTTCGCCTTCGCGATGCCGAAGTCGATCACCTTGGTGTGGCCGGTGGCCGCGACGATGATGTTCGACGGCGAGATGTCGCGGTGAACGATCCGCAACGGCTTGCCTTGCTCGTCGAGGCAGAGGTGCGCGTAGTCGAGCGCGTCGCACATCTCGCCGAGGATCGACAGCACGACGCCGAGCGGAATCGATTCGTTCGCCCGGTTCGCGTAGCGCAGCAGCTTCCGCAGATCGAACCCCGGCACGAGCTCCATCGCGATGTAGTACGTGCCGTTGATCCGGCCGAAGTCGTAGACCTGCGCGATGTTCGGATGCACGAGCAGCGACGAGACCTTCGCCTCGCGGATGAACGACTCGACGAACGACTTGTCCTCCGACAGGTGCGACAGCATTCGCTTCAACGCGACCGAGCGCTCGAAGCCGGCCTCGCCGCGCTTCTTCGCGCGACACACCGTCGCCATGCCGCCCAGCCCGAGCCGTTCGTAGACCTCGTACGGTCCGAACTGGTCGGGGGCTACTGGTTCAGGCGAAGGTTGCACGAGTCTCTTAGGATAACGTGTCAGAAGAACGTCAGCTGGAGCTTTCCATAGTAGAAGCCGCCGTTCAGTCCGAACTGGCTAACGTTCCGGCTGTAGATGAAACGCCCGAAACTGATGTTCGCGTCCTTGGTCTGGCGATCCGGGAACGTGTTGAAAAGGTTGTCGGCGCCGACGCCGAAATACAGGTTCTTCGTCGCTTGGTAGCCGAAGTCGACGTCGAACAGGACCTTCGCCCCGAACGTCTCGTCGTTCGCCGCGTTGTCGGCTTTGTAAGAGACCTTGCCGTAGTAGTCGGCGCGGACCAGCGCGGAGACTCCGGAGATCGCATAGCGCGCGGCCGCGAACCCCTTCTGGTGCGGCACCGCATCCTCGAGCCGGTTCTTCGCGTTGCGGCCGAAGAAGAACGTGCGCAGCTGGTCGGTGTCGGCGCCGAACTTCGCGACCAGCGACTGCGGCAGGTGGATGTCGGTGACCTCGGTCTTCGACAAGTTCGCGGCGCCGGTCAACGTGAACGTGCCATCGCCCGCGAGCGTGACCCAATCGCCGACCAGATCGACGCCCTCGGTGTTGGAGTCGACGGCATTCGCGAAGAACTGTGCCTGCGACACGCTCGGGAACGGCGCGAGGATGTCCGCGACGACCGGGTTCGTGCTCGCGAACTGGCTCGTCAGCACGATCCGGTCGTCGATCCGGATGAAGTAGCCGTCCGCGGTCAGCGACAGGTTGTCGAGCGGTCGCCACGCGACGCCGCCAGATAGGTTCGTCGAGCGTTCCTCGTGGAGCTTCGGGATCCCGAACGCGCGCGTGACCGGGCTCTCGTTGTTCGACGTCAACACCTGGGTCGGCGTCAGCACGCCGCTGACTGGATCCGGCAAGAACTGGGTCGCGACGTTCGAGAACCACAACTGCTGCAGCGACGGCGCGCGAAACCCGGTGCTCGCGGCGGCGCGCACGGCGAGGCCGTCGGCGACGAACACGCGGCCGGCGACCTTGCCGATCACCGACTGGCCGAAATCGCTGTAGTGCTCGTAGCGGCCACCGGCATCGAGCGCGACCTTCTTCGACAGCTCGCTCTCGACACCGGCGTAGACGCCGGCCGAGTCGCGCGTGCGATCGACCTCGTTGCTCGGCTGGAAGCCGGGGAACACCTGCGC
>JBDUAS010000477.1:0-3768 GCA_040004535.1 Deltaproteobacteria bacterium | reverse complement strand
TCGACGTCTCGGACTCGATGTCGATCGGCTCGCCGCTGCCGAAGCTGCACTACGCGATGCAGGTCGGCGCGGCGCTGACGTACGTCGGGCTCGCGAACCTCGATCGCGTGTCGATCATCCCGTTCGGCGACCGCCTGACCGACCGGTTGCCGCTGTCGCGCGGCAAGAACCGGATCTTCCGCGTGTTCGACTTCCTGCAGAAGTGCCCGATCGGCGGCAAGACCGAATTGGCCGAGTGCATGAAGGACTTCGTGACGCAGAACAAGCGGCGCGGCCTCGCGGTCGTGATCAGCGACTTCTACGATCCGCAGGGCTTCGAGCAGGGCATCAATACGCTGCGCTACTACAAGTTCGAGCCGTTCGTGCTCCAGGTCTACGACCTCAAGGAGGCGTCGCCGAAATTGCACGGTGACCTCGCGCTCGTCGACTGCGAGACCGGCGAGACCAAGGAGGTCACCGTGTCGAAGTCGTTGCTCGAAGCGTACGAGCGCGAGCACGAGAAATATTGCAAGGAGCTCGAGGGCTACTGCACGAAGTACGCGCTGCCGTTCTTCCGCACCCACACCTCGATCCCGTTCGACGACCTCGTCCTCAAGATCTTCCGGTCGGGAGGGTTTTTGCGGTGAGCTTCCTCGGACCGATCGGCTTCGGCCTGTGGACCTATGTCGCGCTCGGCGCCGCCGTGCTCGCGGTCGGCGCGTACATCATCAAGATGCGGCGCCGCCGCTTCGAGGTCCCGTTCGCGCAGCTATGGCAGCGCGTCCTCGAGCAGAAGGACGCGAACTCGCTGTGGAAGCAGCTCAAGCGGATCATCTCGCTCCTGTTGATCCTCGCGATCCTGGGGATCCTGATGTTCGCGGCGCTCGATCCGACGCTCGGCGCGGTCGATCGCAAGGCGCGCTCGGTCGTGATCCTGCTCGACGCGTCGGCGTCGATGAAGGCGATGGACGGCGATGAAGCCGGCAAGAAGTCGCGCATGGACGTCGCGAAGGACCGCGCGAAGCACCTGATCGACTCGATGGGCGGCGGTGACGTCGCGATGGTCATGAAGGTCGACGGCCAGGCCACGCCGATGAGCCGGTTCTCGAACGACGGGCCGATGCTCGACAAGATCATCGACGACAAGATCACCGCGAGCGACACGCCGGCCGACCTGCCCCGCGCGCTCGGTGCCGCGGCCGATGCGCTACGCGACCGCACGAATCCGCTGATCGTGATCGTCTCGGACGGCGCGTTCCCCGAGAGCCAGCTCGGGCTGGTCAAGTGGGCCGGTGCTCCGCTCGCGAAGCAGCCCGACGCCAAGAACCTCGCCGCGATCGATCTATCGAACATCGACGTCCGCTACCTGCCGGTCGGCCGGCGCAGCGACAACGTCGGCATCATCGCGTTCAACGTTCGCCGCTACATCGCGAACAAGGCCGCGTACGAGGTGTTCATCGAGATCCAGAACTTCGGCCAGGAGCCCGCGCACCGCCAGCTCACGCTCTACAACGGCCAGACCGCGGTCGACACCAAGCGGCTCGATCTCGCGCCCGGCCAGCACGTGCGCCAGATCTATCCGAAGATCCCCGGCGGCGAGGATAACCAGCTGCGCGCGACGCTGCGCCCGGTCGACGGCCCCGGCGGCACCGATTCATTCGCGCTCGACGACACCGCCTATGCACTTCTGCCCGCGCGCAAGAAGCAGAAGGTGTTGATGGTCACGAGCGACAACCTGTTCCTCGAGGGCGCGCTGCTCGTCTACGACAACATCGATCCGCTGAAGGTCTCGCCCGCGGAGTACGCGGCGAAGCCGTCGATCGCCGACGACATGGACGTCGTGATCTTCGACGACTACACACCCGATGCGTTGCCGCCGCCGCCCGCGTCGCTGCTGTTCTTCCACCCGACCGGCGAACACTCGCCGTTCGCGATCCGCGGCATGGCGCAGACACCGCACATCACCGAGGTCGACGAGGGTCACCCGGTGATGCGCTGGGTCACGATGAGCGATGTCTACATGGACAAGAGCGAGGTGTTCGCGCCCGATTCGAAGAAGGGCGAGTCGACCATCGCGTTCTCGGTCACCGATCCGATCGTCGTCGCGAAGCGCGATGGCCGCCGCAAGATCCTCGCGTTCGGGTTCTCGCTGCCGGCCAATGGCCGCGACAGCGCGACCGACCTGCCGATGCGCGTCGCGTTCCCGATGCTGCTGGTCAACACGCTCGACTGGTTCGCCGGCGATCAAGCCGACCTCCTGACGACGTACGCGACCGGCCAGCGCGAGCGCGTCCCGCTCGATGGTGTCGTCGGGGCGACCGAGGCCGAGGTCAAAGGTCCCGACGGCACGATCACCCACACGCCCGTGATCGACGGGCTCGCCACGTTCTACGGTCAGAAGGTCGGCTACTACGACCTCACCGCGAAGGCGAACGGCAAGCCGCTCGCGTCGATCAACCTCGCCGCGAACCTCGCGTCGGCGAGCGAATCGGACATCGCACCTTCGAGCTCGCTCACGCTCGGCGGCAAGAAGCTCGAGGCGCCCGAGGCCTTCGCGATCACGCACAGCCAGAAGCTGTGGATCTATCTACTTCTCCTCGCGACCGGCCTCATCATCATGGAGTGGGTCACCTATCACCGGCGGATCACGGTCTAGATGGAACGCAGCTGGCTCAAATCGTTGCTCGCCCCCGGCTCGATCATCCGGATCGGGATCGCGATCGCCGCCGCGGTGGTCTTGTGGCTCCTGATCTCCGCGTGGATCGGCGATCGCACGAGCCTCGCGATCGACGTCACGTCGCGCCCGATCGACCTGCTCTCGCCCCAGTGGCTGCACCTGATCGCGGTCATCCCCGCGTTCTACGTGCTGCGCGTGCTATCGCTGACCGACCTCTCGCTGCTCCAGCAGGTCGTCCAGGCGACGCTGCGCTCGCTCGTGATCGCCGGCATCGCGATCGCGCTATCGCGCCCATCGTGGATCACGCAGACCAGCAAGGTCTCGACGATCGTCCTCGTCGACGTCTCCGACTCGGTCTCCGACAAGCAGCTCGCCGCGGCGCGCCACTACGTCGACGACATCGAGAAGAAGGAAGGCGATGGCAACCTCCAGGTCATCACGTTCGCCGAGAAGCCGAGCGTCGTCCGCGCGACCGGTGGCAAGTCGCTCGTCGACAGCATCGCTCGTCACATCGGCGCCGGTGCCGGCACCGACACCCAGGCCGCGATGCAGCTCGCGTACGGCTTGTTCCCGCAGGGTTTCCTGCCCCACATCGTGATCATCTCCGACGGCAACCAGACCGAAGGCGATGTCGCGGTCGAGGCGTATCGCGCGAAGGACCTCGGCGTGAAGGTGTCGTGGAAGAACTTCGATGCCGATCCGACGCCAGAAGTCCGCGTCGTCGGTGTCACCGCGCCCGACGACATCAAGGTCGGCCAGCCGTACGAGGTCACCGCCGAGGTCTGGTCGACCGAGCCGCAGACCGTGACGCTGTCGCTCCAGCAGGACGAGTTCCCGAATGGCCGCGAGCCGTTGAAGACCGTCGCGTTGCGCGAGGGCAAAAATCTGGTGAAGTTCACGAGCGAGGCGAAGCGCGCCGGCTACACGACGTACAAGCTGCGCCTCGCGCAGGTCGCGCACGACACCGAGAAGGCGAACAACGAAGCGGTGATGACCGCGCCGGTCAAGGGCCGCCCGAGCATCCTCTACGTCGAGGGTGGCGTGCTCCGCGAGCCCGGCAGCGCGGGCTATCTCAAGAAGGCGCTCGAGCACGAGAACATCGACGTCGAGGT
>JBDUAS010000042.1:0-38687 GCA_040004535.1 Deltaproteobacteria bacterium | reverse complement strand
TGTAGTCGACGACGGTGCGCTTGAGCTCCGGGGTGACGTGGATGTACGGCACGGTCTCGCGCCACATGATCAAGTCGCCCGCGCTGATCACCGGCTGCACCGACGCGAGCGGCGGCGTGACGCCGAGGTGGTAGTCGAGCACCTTCACTTCGTCCTCGGGGCTCGGGTAGCCAATCTCGAGCATGATCATGAATCGATCGATCTGCGCGGCGGGTAGCGCATACGTGCCCTGGTGATCGAGCGGGTTCATCGTCGCGAGCACCTGGAACGGCTCGCCGAGCTGGTGGGTCACGCCGTCTATCGTGACGCAGCGCTCCTCCATCACCTCGAGCAGGGCGGATTGGGTCTTCGGCGTCGCGCGGTTGATCTCGTCGGCGAGCAGGATGTGCGTGAAGATCGGGCCCGGCCGGAACCGGAACTCGCGATCCTTGACGTCGAACACGTTCGTGCCGGTGATGTCCATCGGCAGGAGGTCGGGCGTGAACTGGATGCGGCCGAAGTTGGTGTGGATCGCCGCGGCGATCGCCTTGCATAGCTGCGTCTTGCCGACGCCAGGGACGTCGACGAGCAGCACGTGACCGCGTGCCGCCATCGCCGTCAACACGCGCTCGATCACGTCGCGCTTGCCGACGATCACCGACTCGACGGTCTGGACCACCGCCTGGTACTGAGCGCGGATCCGCTCGACGCGGGCGCGCAACGGCGAACGCTCGACGGGAGCGACCTGCGGTGCGACCTCTTCCCTGCGATACGGCGACTGGGTCATCTCGTTCTCCTCGTCCTCATCCGGCGTGCCGTCGCGGTGATGCCGCGGCACCTTGCCGATCAACCAACGCAACATCGCCGGGCCGGTGCGCGGCGCGGCAGCGTCTTCGGGATCCTGGTGCCAGAGCTGCGCGTACGCGTCCGCGAGCCGGCGGCGAATCGGTTCGTCGCCCGCGAGCTCGTAGAGCAAGTCCGCCACCGCGGCGCGCAGCTCGAGCGGAATCACCGGCGCGAGCCGCTCCGGCGTGTCCGCGATCCAATCCGCTTCCGCGAGCGGCGGCCGGCCGAGTGCCGACAGCGCCTCGTTCGCGCGCGCGAGCTCGGCTTTGGTGTACGCGCCGGGAGCGAGCAACACACCAGCGATCACGCGCGCGACCATGCGGACGTCGCTCAAGGCTCCTCGAGCATGAAATGGCTCCGGGGCACGTGCCATTAGAAAAGCTGCAACGCCCGGCGGTTGCGGATTATTTGCGCGCCCAGGCCCCGATCAGCGGCGGTGCGTAGATCGTGGCCCCGGAGGCAACCGCCTCGGCGCGGAGCCGCTCGACGAGCGTATCGATGCCGACCTCCTCGGCCGTCGCGATGCCGTTCGCTTCGATGACCGGGAGTAACGTCCGCGCAATTCCCGCCAGCGACGCGTAGGCAGCCGATTCTGGCCCCGATTCGACGCGCGCACCGAGCAGCATCTGCGGTCGGGGCAGGCCGGCGCCGAGGAACGCCGCGAGCAAGCCGCGCCCCATGCTCGGGTTCGCACTCGCACGCGCGAACGCGTCGTGGACCCAGCGCAGCGTCTGGTCGAACAGCGCGCCGGCCGGCTCGCAGCGCCCGCCGAGCGTGTCGATCTCCTGCAGCACGATCAGGCCACCGGGTCGGACGTGGTCGGCGAGCCGGCGCAACGCAGCGGCGTGGTCGCGGAAGTACATGAGGACCAGGCGGCCGACGAGCGCATCGACAGGCTCGTCGAGCACGAGCTCGGCGGCGTCCGCTTCGCGAAACTCGACGTTCGTCAGGCCCGCCGCCTCGGCGCGCCGGCGTGCGAGCGCCAGGCCGTGCGCCGAGCGATCGACGCCGATGACGCGGCCGCTCGGCCCGACAAGCTCCGCCGCGAGCAGCGTCGTGTCGCCCGCGCCGCAACCGACATCGAGCACCGTCATGCCCGGTGCGAGCCCGGCCTCGCGCCAGAGCTGGCGGGTGAGGACGCCAAAGAACTCCGATTGCTTGATCAGGCGCTGCAGCTCGATCGAGTCGTGACCCAGGACGTAGTTGCTCATGCCGCTCCGTTACGCGAGCACGCTGCCCTGGTTACGGGGCCGAGATCGTTTGAATCCCACGGGTTTCAGCTGTCTCCTGGGCGACGCAGCGATCTCCAACGTAACTCACTGATTCGCAAGCGTTCGAGCGTGGCACACGAGCTGCTCTTGCAGCGGCCAACGGTTTCACCAGGAGTTGCCCATGCGCAGGAACGGACTCGGATCTCGAGTCGTGGCTCGGCTTGCCGAACGCGATCGATCACAACCTCAAAACGTCTATCACCTCGTCGTCGAAGACGAGCCCGAGCGCCGGATCCCCGAGCCCGCTCGCGCACGCCCGCGCCAGTACGCGGTCGTCGTCGTCGGTCGCCGCTGAACGATCAGCCGCCGAAAATCCGGCGCAGGATGCCGGACTTCGAGGGCGGCGGCCCTTGCTCGAGCACGGCCTTCATCTCGGCGGCGTTCGCGTAGCGATCCTCGCGCTCGTGCGAGAGCACCTTCGCGACGACCGCATCGAGCCACGTCGGCACGGTCGGATTGCGATTCGCGGGGTGGCGTTCGAGCTCACCCTTCATGACCTTGCCGAGCAGGTCGCGCTTGCTCTCCCACGCGTACGGCCACTCACCGGTGAGCAACTCGAACATCACGATGCCGAGCGAGAACAGATCGGCGCGCTGATCGACCGCGCTCGGATCCAGGTACTGCTCGGGCGAGATGTAGAACGGCGTGCCGAGCACGTGGTTCTTCGACGTCAGCTTGAGCTCGTCCTCGACCTTCGCGAAGCCGAGGTCGAGTAGCTTGACCCTGTCGCCCTCGGGCGAGGGCACGAGGTAGATGTTCTGGGTCTTGATGTCGCGGTGGATCACGCCGCGCGCGTGCAACACGACGAGCGCGTCGAGGATCTGGATCGCGATCGGGACGACGCGCTCGGGCTCGAGCGGACCGGCTTCCTTGCGCATCGTGTAGAGCTCGCGACCTTCGAGCTTGTCCATCACGATGAACGGGCAACCGTCCTCGGTCGTGCCGGCATCGTGGACGCTGACGAACGCGGGATGGCCGAGCGCGGCGGTCTCGCGCGCCTCGCGCACGAACCGATTCGCGAGCTCGCGATCGTTCGCGAACCGCTTGTGCAGGATCTTCACGGCGCTCGCACGGCGCAGCATCGGGTGCTCGGCGCTGTACACCGCGGCGATGCCGCCGATACCGATCACGGGCCCGATCACGAGGTCGCCGACGCGTTGGCCGGTACGTGCTTGCGGGCACGGCGCGCCGTCGGGATGAGCAGAGGCGCACAACTGACAATCGGCCATCGCCGCCGAAGATAGCCTAACGCTGCGTGATCGTCTCGGCGAGGTGCGCGATGCGACCGAAGTGATGCTTCTTCGCGTCCGCGATCAGCTTCTTCTGGTCGCGCGTCGCATCGTCACCGGGCTTCGTGAGGAGCTCGACCTCGACGTAGCCGAGCCGCGCCGCGAACGCGAGGGCGATGCAGCCGCGGTCCTCGGCGCCAGAGCGAGTCTGATCGAGGTGCTTCAACCCGTCGTCGTCGCCGAGCAGTGCCTGTGCTTCGAACAGCGCGATGTTCGCGTGGGTCCTCGCGTCGAAGTCCTGGATCGCATCGGGCTTCACGCGATCGAGATCCGCGATCGCCTGCTGAGTCTCGGCTTGCGCGACGTGAGCGCGCGCCAGCACGATCGCGGCGCGAGTCGCGGGTGTCGTGTCGCCGAGTCGATCGGCATCCGCCTGTAGCGCGGTCGCGCGGGTCACGATGTCGTCGAGCTTGCCGCCCTCGTCGAGATCGAGGACGAGCAGGTCGAGCTTGATCGCGATCGCTCGGACCTCGCTGATATTGGCGAGCGCGAGCCCTTTCTCGTACGCCTGGCGCGCGAGCACGCGATCGCCGCGCTCGGCGACGGCTTCACCGTGGAGCTGCGCGCACAGCGCCGCGAGCTCGGGCGTCGTCGCGAATTCGCGCTCGCATTCGGTCGCACGTGCGATCGCCGGCTCGAAATCTCCCGCCATCCGGAGGATCGCGGCGGTCGCGAGATCGGCGTAGGCGATCGCGTTGGGATCGTTGCCCTTGCTCGCCTCGGCATCTTTGAGATGCACGCGAGCCGGATCGAGGTCGCCTTGGAGCGCGAGCACGAGCGCACCCGACGACCACGCGATCGACGCGGCAGCGGGCTGCGAGCTGTCGCGCGCGAGTGCGGCGGCCATGTCGTATTTCTCGGCCGCTTCGCCGAGCTGATCGCGTTCGACCGCGGTGCTGAACCAGCCGACGTTGTGATCGATCGAGAGCAGCTTCGGATCGAGGTTCGGCAACGGCAGCTGCGCGTGGCCTCGCCCGTCGTCGTGAGTGCGCAGCAAATAGCCGCCGACCACCGCGCCGCCGACGAACGTGATCGCAGCGATCGAAATAGCGGCGTTGCGCAGCTTGCGGGTCGGCGGCCGCGCCAGATCGACGAGCATCGCGTCCATCGACGGATACCGAGCGTCCGGATTCGTCGCGAGCCCGCGCACCACGATCTTGCGCAGCCACGCCGGCACCTTCGCGCCGCGCGGGGGCTTCTGCATCCGGCCCTCGATCACGGCATCGGCGAGCGCGACCGCAGTCTTACCCTCGTACGGCCAGTCGCCATAGAGCGCGCGATACAGCGCGACCGAGAACGCGAATTGATCGCTGCGCTCGTCGGCACGCTCGCCGTTGTGCTGCTCGGGCGCCATGAACATCGGCGTGCCGAGAACCGCCCCGGTGCGGGTGAGCGGGCTCATCGGCGAGCGCGAGAGCTCGAGCTGCGCGCGCGCCATGTTCGCGCGGGTCGCGGCAGGCAGATCGTCTTCGCCGGGACCGAGCGCGCGGGCAAGGCCGAAATCGGAGACGCGCACGCGGCCGTCCTTGCCGAGCAGGACGTTGTCGGGCTTGAAGTCGCGGTGAACGAGTCCGGCCTTGTGCGCGGCGGCGAGCCCGCGGCCGGCGGCGAGGAACTTGTCGATGATGCTGGCTTGCGGGCGCGGCGTCTTGTCGAGCCACTCGCCGAGCGTGCCGGCGTCGAGCAGCTCCTGGGCGAGAAACACGAGGCTTCCCTCGACGCCGACCTCGTACACCGTGATCACGTTCGGATGGGTGACGCGGGCCATCGCCTGGCCTTCGCGCAACATCCGCATCCGCTCCTCGTCGGTGGCAGCCGCCGCGCGTAGGACCTTGAGCGCGACTCGGCGATCGAGCTCCGGATCATGCGCCGCGTAAACCACGCCCATCCCGCCGGCGCCGAGCTCGCCGGTCACGACAAACCCGCCGATCTTCGAGCCGTACCGGATGTCAGAGTCGGTGACCAACTTGAGGAAAGCGTAGCGCAACCCGGCCCCACCTACCGAGATCGCCCGTCTATAGTGCGGCGCGATGCCCGAAGAGATCGAAGTTCCTACCGAGCACCTACACGAAAAGATGCAGGAGGAATCCGAGGAGCACGGCGCGCACAGCAGGTGGATCTCGCGCGTCGCGGTGTCCTCCGCGATGCTCGCGGTCGCTGCGGCGATCTGCGCGCTGCTCGCGAGCCATCACTCCGACGAGGCCATCCTCGAGGAGATGAGAGCGACCGATCAGTGGTCGTACTTCCAGGCCAAGGGCATCAAGTCCGCGATCCAGGAGAGCATCGTCGAGGAGGCGAGCTCGGCTGGACGGCCGGTCCCCCCCGAGCGCAAGGACCGGATCGCGAAGTACGAACAGGACATGAAGGGCGCCGAGGACAAGGCGCGCGAGCTCGAGGAATCGTCCGAGTCGCACATGCATCACCACGTGTGGTTGGCGCGTGGCGTAACTGCGTTTCAGATCGCGATCGCGATGGGTGCGATCGCGGTGCTCGCGAGGAGACCGAAGCTCTGGTGGTTGAGTCTCGGGCTCGGGTTTCTCGGCGGCGCGTTCTTCGTCGGCGGCTTGATCTAACTTCGGACTAGCGCGCGAATTCGAGCAGCAGCTTGTTGACGTGCGTCGCGTGGGTCCAGATCAACCCGTGCGGCGCATCCTTGATGATGTGGGTCTGCGCCTGCTTGACGAACTGGACCATGCGCTTGCCGCTCGCCTCGGCGGGCACGATCTGGTCGGCGTCGCCGTGAATGACGAGCGTCGGCTGGGTGACCGACTCGAGGTCGGTCCGGAAGTCCTCGAGCCACGCGTCGACGCACTTCAACATCGCGCCGTACGATGACGCGGCCGCGACATTCCAGTTCGCTTGGACCGCGTCCTTGCTGATGTGCGAGCCGCCGAGCAGCTTCTTGTTGAAGAAGTTGTCGAGGAACTCGGTGAGGAACGCGAAGCGATCGGCCTCGATGCCCTGCTTGATGCCCTCGAACACCGCCGGGTCGACACCGTCGGGGTTGTTGCCGTCCTTGCGGAGTGCCGGCGCGATCGATGACAGGAACGCGCACTTCGCGACGCCCTTGCCGTTGTACTTGCTCATGTAGCGCGCGACTTCGCCGCCGCCCATCGAGAACCCGACGAGCGTCGCGTCGCGGAGCGCGAGCGTGTCGATGATCTTCGCCGTGTCGCCGGCGAGCGTGTCGTAGTCGTAGCCCGCATCCGGCGCGGAGCTTCGGCCGAAGCCACGGCGGTCGTAGGTGATGACGCGAAAGCCCGCGGCGAGCAGCATCGCCGACTGGCGTTCCCACGCGCCGCCCGAGAGCGGCCAGCCGTGGATCAGGACGACCGGTTTTCCCGAGCCGCGATCTTCGTAGTACAGCTGGATGTCTGCGGTGTTCTCTTTTCCGACGGTGATGAATGCCATGCGCGAAGCATGCTCCTGCCGCGGTGACGCGGCGGTCGCGCGTGTGAAAAAATTAGTCGCGGGAGCGAGCGCGCGCGCTCACTCGGCGGTGACATTACTCGTCACGCCGCGCGCCAACTCGAGGATGAGTTCTCCTCGTGGGGCGCTGCGTGCTCGATAGTCTCTCGACGGATTCCGGATCGAGAGCCGAGACGTTGACGCCTTGGATGCAGCTTCCGGCACCTCCGTTTCACGCGAGCCGTGCAACCACGACGACGCACGGGTGCATCGTGCATCACGGATTCCGGGCAGGAATAGCCTCGTTCCGCTAGGCTGTTGATCTAGGAGATGGAGATTGCCGTCATCTTCGGCGGGCTGGTCGCGGTGGTCGTCGCGTGGTCGAACATCGCGTCGCGCCGCGTGATGAACGATCGGCTGTTCGAGCTCGCGAAGTCGCTCGGCGGGCACCTCAGCAGCGGCAACTCGGTCGCCGGGACGTATCGCCACATCCAGGTCAACTACCGGTTTGTCACCCGCGGTTCGGGCTCGAACGCGGAGCAATGGACCGAGGTCCGCGCGCAGCTCCCCGGGGCGTATCCACTCGCGATCTTCATCCGCCGCCAAGCCTGGCTCGACCGCGGCCGCATCGAGCGTGGACAGGTCGTCGATGTCGAGCTCAGCGATGCTGCGTTCGATTCGCGCTTCCTGGTCGAAGCGGCACCGGCAGCGGTGATCGCGAAGTTACTCGACGCACAGGCGCGCCAGTTCTTGATGCGCCAAGGCGAGGTGACGCTGGAGACCGAGGACACGGACGGCAAGTGTCTCGTCCTCTCGCTACGTGGCTGGATCGAAGATCCGCCGGCTGCCGAGCACCTCGTCGAGGAGCTCACGCGGATCGTGCGCCGCGTGCGCGAGGCGTTCGAAGCGACGAACACCGGCACCGTCGAGATGACCGGCTCCCCGTTTCGCGAGATGCCGGTCGTGCGGGAAGACCCTCACGCTGCCGAGCGCCAGCGCTCCGAGGTCCAGCGCCTCGAGCGCAAGCGCGCGAGTCGGTTCGCTCGAGAGCGCCTGACCGTGTTCGTCTTTCTCGCGGTCGTCGCATTCCTCGTCGTGCTGAGCATCGCCGCGGTGCACTGACGCGGCGGGCTCACTCCTTCGGTGCGAACGTCGTGCGGAGCTCGCGCTTGAGCAGCTGTCGTTCTCCATCAGCCACGACCCCAGCAGCGTCGGCTCGGTCAACGCGCGCCACACCTTCGCCGGCGGTCCCGGCAAGTCGTAAGAGACTTCGATCGTTTTAGTCATCCTCGAGCTCCTGCATCAATGCCTTCAGCTTCGCGAGACGGTCGAGCCAGAAGGCCTGGTAGTGCTCGATCCAGTTGACCAACGGGCGCAGTCCTGTCGGTTCGACGCGGTAGTACGTGAACCGCCCCTCGCGGCGCTCGACGACGAGGCCGCCCTTACGGAGCGCGCCGAGGTGCTGCGAGATCGCCGGCTGAGAGACGTCAAACTTTTTGGTGAGGTCCTTCACCGTCGCCTCGCCGCGAGTGAGTTGTTCGAACACAGCTCTTCGCGTCGGATCTGCGAGGGCCCGGAACACGTCCATGGAAAACGTATAAGGCGATGCTTATACGTTGTCAATCCAGTTCTATAGTGGTCTGCGTACGCCACGACACGGTGTGCGCATAACGTTCGACACCAGCTGATCGGCGCGCTCTGGGGTAGCGGCGCGGATCACGAGCTTGCACGCGAACGCTTCGCGTCAACCCGCGGCACGGTGACTGCAACATCCCAATCTCATAATGATTGCTCTCCAAAAGCCGTCGCGCGAAACCGGAACCCTCGTGACTGCCCCACCGCAGCCGCGCTGCACGCAGTGCCACGATCCGATTCCGGTGGAGCGGGCGGCAGCGCGCGCGAACGCGGCGCTTTGTGAGGACTGCGCGCTCGACGGAATGCCGCATACGGACTAGGTTTGGCCCGCTATGGGCCGCGCCTTCGAGAAACGCAAGCACACGATCTTCGCGCGCATGGACCGCGTCGCGAAGCAGTTCAGCAAGATCGGCAAAGACATCGCGATCGCCGTCAAGGCCGGTGGCTCGAGCCCCGACGGCAACCCGGCACTCCGCCGCGCCCTGGTCAACGCCCGCGCGTTGAACATGCCGAAGGAAAAGGTCGACGCCGCGATCAAGAAGGCGAGCGGGCAGGGCGCCACGGACTACGACATCGTGGTCTACGAGGGCTATGCGCCGCACGGCATCGCCGTGATGGTCGAGACCGCGACCGACAACGTGACGCGCACCGTCGCGAACGTCCGCAGCTACTTCAAGATGCACGGCGGCAACATGGGCACCACCAACCAGGTTGGCTTCATGTTTCAGCGCCAGGCCGTGTTTCGCCTCGACCCCGAAGGCGTCGACCGCGACTCGCTCGAGCTCGATCTGATCGACCACGGCCTGCTCTCGCTCGAAGATGGCGAGGGCGAAAAGGGCGAAAAGCAGCTGATCGTGCGCGCCGTGTTCAACGACTTCGGCACGATGCAGAGCGCCCTCGAGGCCCGCAAGATCCACCCGCTGTCGACCGCTTCGGAGTACGTGCCGGCGACGACGACCGAGCTGCCCGAGAGCCAGGCCGACGACGTGCTGAAGATGGTCGCCGCGCTCGAAGACGACGACGACATTCAGAACGTCTACACGAACCTGGCGTAAAGCCGCCCGATCTAGAGCGGGACGTCGAGGTCGTGCTCGTACTCCGCCGGGCCGGCGGGCACGATGCGGGTCGGGTTCACGTTTTCTTGGCTCCAGTAGTAGTGCGTCTTGATCTCGTCGAGCGAGCAGGTCGAGCGGACACCGGGGTGGCTCCACATGCGGCGCGTGAACTTCCACAGGTTCGCGTGGTCGCGCAGGCGCTTGATGTTGCATTTGAAGTGCGCGTAGTAGACGAGGTCGAACCGCAGACACGTCGTGAACAGCGCGATGTCCGCTTCGGTCATCTGCGTGCCGCAGAGGAACGGCTGGCTCGCGAGCTTGCGGTCCCAGTGCGCGAGAGCATCGAACAGCTCGTGCACGGCCTTGTCGTACGCGCCTTGGGTCTTCGCGAAGCCGGCGCGATAGACACCGTTGTTGATCGGCTCGTAGATCGAATCGAGGATGCGATCGATCTCACCGCGTAGATCCGGCGGCGCGAGCGTGTTCATCATCGGCGCGATCGCGAGCGACGCGAAGTCGAGATCGAGCATGCGCATGATCTCGCGCGACTCGTTGTTGACGATCGTGCCGAGCTCCTTGTCCCACAGCACCGGTACGGTGACGCGGCCGGTGTACTGCGGGTCGGTGCGCAGATAGACATCGCGCAGGAACTTTCCGCCGCCGATCGGGTCGGGGTCGTCGGTCTTGAATACCCAGCCGTCCTCACCCATGTGAGGATCGACGATCGTCACGCCGATCGCGTGCTCGAGCCCGCGCAACGAGCGCGTGATCAACGTGCGGTGCGCCCACGGGCACGCCTTCGCGGCGTACAGGTGATAACGACCCGAGCTGACCTGCGCGACGCGGTTGCGAAACACGGTCTTCGGCCGCTCGAATGCGCCGGCGTCGTTGGGTTTGTACCAGCCGGGATGCCAGGTTCCGTCGACGAGCTGACCCATGAATTGGTCTACCACACCATGTCAGGCCGCGTGTACACGCGCTCGACCTCGC
The DNA here is from genome assembly GCA_040004535.1 of Deltaproteobacteria bacterium. Lineage (GTDB taxonomy): Bacteria > Myxococcota_A > Polyangia > Haliangiales > Haliangiaceae > JABFXX01. The sequence goes on along the minus strand of JBDUAS010000042.1, from coordinate 28,214 downwards.
TCGCACGCCGGTCGAGGATGCAGCGCTGGTTCGAGTAGCCCTTGTCGGTGATCTCGCCGGCATCGATGCTCGCAGGCTCCGCGAGGATCACGACGCGCGCGATCCGCGTGCTCGATGTCGTGCACGCCGACGCGTGACGTGCGAGCGCGGCGCGCAACGCCTCGCGATCCGCGCCAGGCGCGAGGAACAGCAGCGCGCCGAGCTCGTCGCGGTCGTGACCACAGATCACGGCGTCCGCGACGTGCGGCGAGCACGCTGCGATCAACGCGAGCCGGACCTCGCCGACGTGGACCCACGTGCCACTCGCGAGCTTGAAGTTCTCGGCGACGCGGCCTTCGAACACGACGCCCGCATCGGGGTTGGTGTCGTCGGCGAGACGGCCGGCATCGCCCATCGGATAGAACCCGAGCTCGTCGAGCGGTAGCGGTTCGATCGAGCGATCGGCGCGCAGGTAACCAGGCGCGACGTTCGGGCCTTTGACCCGCATCTCGAGCTTGTCACCGACCGGCACGAATGCGAGCTCGTTGCCGGGAATCGGTACGCCGATCACACCCGCGCGATCGATCGCGTAACTGACCTGCGTGACGAGCGGTGACGTCTCGGTCGAGCCCCATGCCGACGTCATCGCGATCTGCTTGCCTGCGGTTGCCGCGACCGCCTCGAGCCGCTTCCACGTCGCGGGCGACAGTGCGGCTGCCGCGTAGAACACGACCTCGAGCTCGCGAAAGAACGTGTCACGTAGCGCCGCATCCGTCTCGAGATGGCCGACGAGCAGATCGAAGCCGCGCGGCACGTTGAAGTAGATCGTCGACGGCACTTCGCGCAGGTTGCGCAGTGTCTCGCCGAACGCACCCGGTGCGGGCTTGCCACCGTCGATATACAGCGTGCCGCCGTGCGCGAGCACGAGGTTCGCGTTGTGGTTCGCACCGAACGTGTGACTCCACGGCAACCAATCCACGATCACCGGCGGCTTGTCGGCGAGGAACGCCCAGCCCGCGGCGAGCGCGGCCTGATTCGCGCACAGCATGCGCTGCGTGTTGATCACGGCCTTCGGCACACCGGTCGAGCCCGACGTGAACAACAGCTTCGCGATCGTGTCGCCGCTGACGGCTGCGAACGCCGCATCGACCGCCGGCGAATACGCCGTGGCACGCAGCTCCGCGACGCTCGAGGGATCGAGCACCGGGACCTCGAGCTCGAGCGCGGCGAGCGCACGCGCGAACTGCATACGGTCCGCCACGTACACCGCACCCGGCTGGACGATGCCCGCAAGCACGCGCAGCTTCGCGTGGTCGTGCGAAATCAGCGAGTACGCCGGCGAGATCGGTGCGACCGGCACTCCGACGTGCATCGCGGCGAGCGCGAGTAGCGCGTGATCGATCGAGTTGCCCGACAGGATCATCAGCGGGCGCTCTGCGGAGAGCCCCAGCCCGAGCAGCGCCGCGCCGAGTGCACGTGCCGCCGCGAAAGCCTCGCGATACGTGACGCGGCGCCACATCTCACCGTCACGCCCCCGTGTCATGGATCCGAGCGGTCCGTTCTCTCGAGCGGAGCGCTCGGCGTAGAGCGTGCGCTCCGGCGCGTGTTGCGCCCAGTGCGCGAGAGCATCGCCGAGACAACGCGCGTACGGCGGCGCTCCGGCGCGCGACCGCACGATGAAACCTCCGCCGGGGCGCTCCACCCGCTCGATCGAAGGAGCCGTGAACCGAATCATCGCGCGCAGTGTAAGCTGTCTCGATGAGGTCCGCCGACGCATTCCGCGCAGCTCGCGAGCTGCTCCTCTTGCACCGCGCGGATGCCGAGGCCGCGCGCGCCGCGTTTCGCTGGCCGCAACTCGCCCAATTCAACTGGGTCAACGATTGGTTCGAGCCTTACGCCGAGGGCAATCGCAACCCGGCGCTCACCGTCGTGCGCGAAGGCGGCAACGAGACGACGAGCTTCGCCGAGATCAGCGAGCGCTCGAAGCGCGTCGCGCGCTGGCTGCGCGATGCCGGCGCCGAGCGCGGCGACCGCGTGCTCGTGATGCTGACGAACGTCACGCCGTTGTGGGAGACGATGCTCGCCGCGATCCGGCTCGGGCTCGTCGTGATCCCGGCGACGCCGCAGCTGACGTCGCGCGACCTCGACGATCGGATTGCTCGCGGCGACGTCAAGCACCTGATCACCGACGCCGAAGGCGCCGCGAAGTTGCGCGAGCCCGAGCGGCTTAAGATCAAGCTCGCGACCGAGTCCGCCGCCGGGTTCGAGAGCTTCGAGACGGCGCGCGCGGCCCCCGCGGAGCTCGAGCCGGTCGCGACCGCGGCCGATGACCCGCTGCTGCTCTACTTCACGTCGGGGACGACCGCGAAGCCCAAGCTCGTAGTGCACACGCACGCGAGCTATCCGATCGGCCATTTGTCGACGATGTACTGGATCGGGCTGCGCGAAGGCGACGTCCACCAGAACATCAGCTCGCCAGGGTGGGCGAAGCACGCGTGGTCGAGCTTGTTCGCGCCGTGGAACGCGGGCGCGACGATCCTCGTTCACGATCAAGCGCGGTTCTCCGCGAGCCGCACGCTCGGCGTGCTCCGCGACCACGCGGTCAACGCGCTGTGCGCACCGCCGACGGTGTGGCGCATGTTGATCCTCGAGTCCCTCGGCGAACGGCCGGCGGCGTTGCGCGAGCTGGTCAGCGCCGGCGAGCCGCTCAACCCCGAGGTGATCGATGCGGTGCAGCGCGCCTGGGACATCACGGTGCGCGATGGCTACGGCCAGACCGAGACCACCGCGCAGGTCGGCAACTCGCCGGGCATGGCCGTGAAGCCGGGCTCGATGGGCAAGCCGCTGCCGGGCTACACGATCGCGTTGCTCGATAGCGAGAATCGGCCCGGGCTCGAAGGCGAGGTCTCGATCGCACTCGGCGACCAGTGCCCACTCGCCCTGATGGCCGGCTACCTCGACGATCCGGAGCGCAACGCGCAGGTGATGGCGCACGGCTACTACCGCACCGGCGACGAGGCATCGATCGACGACGACGGCTACATCCACTTCGTCGGCCGCGGCGACGACGTGTTCAAGAGCAGCGATTATCGGATCAGCCCGTTCGAGCTCGAGAGCGTGCTCGTCGAGCACGACGCGGTCGTCGAGGCGGCGGTCGTGCCGAGCCCGGATCCGGTCCGGCTCGCCGTGCCGAAGGCGTTCGTCACGTTGCGCACTGGCGCCGAGCCGACCGCGGAGACTGCGCGCAGCATCTTCGAGCACTGCAACGCACGGTTGCCGCCCTACAACCGCGTCCGCCGCCTGGAGTTCGCGGCGCTGCCGAAGACGATCAGCGGCAAGATTCGCCGCGTCGAGCTGCGCGTGACCGAGAAGGTCAAGCGCGAGAAGGGTGAGGCCGGCGAGGGCCGTACCGCCTACGAGTTCTGGCTCGACGACTTCAAGGCCTGAAGCGCATCGGGCGTATCGACATCGACGAGGATCGCTTCGTCGAGCGCGACCATGCGGACCTCGGCGAGGTTGCGCTCGATCAACGAGCGCGCACCGACATCACCGGCGAGCTCGGCGATCGCCGGGAAGTACGCGCGCCCCCATACGACGGGGTTGCCGCGCTTGCGCTCGTGCGTCGGCACGACGATCGCGCGATCGTCGTCGGCGGCGGTGAAAGCCGCGATCAACGCATCGAGGTGCGCGGTCGTGACGCGCGGCATGTCGCCGAGGCAGATCGTGGCGGCACGTGCACCCGCCACCGCGGCGACGCCGGCGCGCAGCGAGCTCGCCATGCCGGTCGCGAACTCGGCGTTGTGCACGAACCGCACGTTCAGGCCGGCGAGGGCGCCTCGGATCTGCTCCGCGTCGTTGCCGGTGACGACGACGACCTCGCTCGCGCGCGAGGCGAGAGCAGCGCTGACCGCGTGATGGACGAGCGCACGGCCATCGAGCTCGGCGAGCAGCTTGTTCGCGCCCATCCGCGAGCTGTGCCCGGCCGCGAGCACGACGGCGGCGACGTCACTCGTCGCAGCTTCCGCGCGCGGCACGATCGGGAACGGCCGCGGCCCGGCGACGAGCAGGCCACCGACGCCGAGCGCGCCGACCGCGGCTGCGGTGATCGGGAGGTTCGCACACTCGCGCTCGAGGACCCAATCGAAGCCGGAGCGTTCGAGCGAGCGCGCGCAGCCGGGGAGGCCGATCACCGTCGACGCGCCGAGCGAACCGAGTAACAGTAGATTCCCCGGATCGACGGGCATGCCGTAGCGCACGATCGCGCCGCCGGCGTCTTCGAGTGCGGCAGGGATGACGTCGCGGCGATCGACGATCGCGGATGCCCCCATCGCGAGGATCGGGTCGAGGCCAGCCTCGGCGAGCTCGCGGAACGCGGCGGCGACCGCGGCACGGTCGTGCGGCACGCGCAGCTCGCGCGCGAGGCTGGAGCCGATCCGCTCGAGCCGCGTGCGCTGAGTCTGCGCGGCGCGATCGAGCACGCTCTCGTGGGTCGCGGTGAACCGCGTGAGGACGAGGCCCGCGCGACGCAGCTCGAACGGCGCGACGGTGATCGCGGTCGCGATCTCGGCCGCGGCTTCGACGAGCGGGCCGGCGACGGCGAACGGAATGACCTTGATCGTGGCGATGATATCGCCCGCGCGGACCGGCGAGTCGGGCGCGATCGTGGCGACCGTGAGTGCTTCGTCGACGATGTTGACGCGCGCGATCGCGCCGCGATCGATGACGAGGACACCGGCGACTGCGGCGCGGAGGTTCGCGCGGCCGGTGTGCGCATCGTCGATCGTCACGTGATCACCCGCGATCGCACGCGCGAGCCAGGTCGCCGCGACGTCTTCGCCCAGCTCGCCGGACTCGACCTGCGCGCACACGACCGAAGCGATCTCGGCAGCGACGAGCGCGGCGAGGTCGTCGGCGCCGAGGACGCGACCCTTCTTGATCACGCGCGTGCCTGCGCGGATCGTGTGGACATTGATCGCGCCGAGCGCGTCACGACAAGCGAGCGAGCCGAACTTCATGCGCCCCCGCGCAGGACGGAAATGATCTCGGCCATGATCGACACGGCGATCTCCGCCGGCGAGCGCGCGTTGATCGCGAGCCCGACCGGACCGTGCAGGCGGCCCAGCCCGGGATGCGCGGCGAGCCGATCGAGGCGGGCGGCGTGGGTCTTCTTCGAGCCGAGGCAGCCGATGTAAAACGCGGGCGACGCCAGCGCGGCGACGAGCGCCGGGTCGTCGAGCTTCGGATCGTGGGTGAGCGTGACGATCGCGGTGCGTGGATCGGGCGCGAGCCGCGCGAGCGCGGTGTCGGGCCATTCGACGACGAGGGTCTGGCTCGGGAACCGCTGCGGCGTCGCCCACGCGCGGCGCGGATCGACGATCGTGACCGCGAAGCCGGCGAGCGCTGCCAGCTGCGCGAGCGGCTCCGCGACGTGGACCGCACCGACGACGATCAGGCGCAGCGGCGGATTGTGCGGCTCGACAAGGATCCCATCGACGACGATCGCACGATCGGTGCGTAGTGCGTCGCGCGCGGCGTCGATCAGGGGACCGGTCTCGACCAGCATGACGCTGCTACTCGCGTGCGTGCTAGTCACGCCGCCGAGGATCCGCTGATCGCTACCGTCGAGCCAGGTCGCGAGCGCGACCGGTCGCATCGCCGCGCGGGCGGCACGCAGCTCCTCGAGCAACGAGAGCTTCATGCCGCGAGATCCTCGATCAAGATCTCGACCTTGCCGCCGCACGCGAGCCCGACCTCCCACGCCGCCTCGTCCGACACGCCGTAATCGATCACGCGCGGCCGCTCGTCGCGCATCACTTCGAGCGCTTCCGCGATCACGGCGGCCTCGATGCAGCCACCCGACACCGAGCCGACGAACTCGCCGCGCTCGTTGACCGCGAGCTTGCTCCCGGCCGGGCGGGGAGAGCTTCCCCATGTCCGCACGACCGTCGCCAGTGCGACGCCCAGGCCGGCGCGCTTCCACGCAACCGCCTGTGCCAGCACGGCGTCGAGATCGTGGGTCATCGAGGCGTAGCCTAGCGCCTTTGTCGCGGTAGGGTGGCTCACGATCATGAAGCTCACCGGGGAGTACGTGTTCGCAGCGGAGGTTCAGGAGGTCTGGGACGCTCTGTTCGATCCCGCGGTGCTCGCCGCCGTGCTCCCGGGTTGCGAGAAGCTCGAGCTCGTAGACGGTTCGTACGTCGGCGAGATCAAAGTCAAGATCGGGCCGATTCAAGGCAAGTTCACCGGCAAGGTCGACCTCCTCGATCAAGTACCGCCGAAGAGCTACCGCATGGTGATCGACGGCAAGGGCGCACAGGGGTTCGTGAAGGCGACGGCGCGGATCGTGCTCGAGCCTCAGGGCGGCAGCACCAAGATCACGTACGACTCGGACGCCCAGGTCGGCGGCAAGATCGCGACGGTCGGCGAGCGGCTGATCGAGACGTCGGCAAAGGCGATCGTGAAGCAGTCGCTAGAGGGCCTCGGCGAGAACGTCGTGATCCGCGCGGCAGCGCATCGCCAGGCAAGCCCGAGCGTAGTGGAGCCGGTCGTGACGGCAATGTCCGAGAGCGTGGCCGCCGAACCGCCAAGCGCGATTCCAACGGCGCCTGCGGTCGAGTACAAGCGGGCCGACGCGAGCAAGCTCGCCGGCGCGGTCGCAAAGGAAGTCGGCAAGACGTACGCGCCGATCATCGGTGGCGTGCTGCTCGTCGTCGCCGTCGTCATCTACTTGATCGTGCGGTGACACGTGACCGACCTCGTCGCGCGTCGCCGAGACTTTCCCGCGCTCGCAACCCGCGTGCACGGCAAGCGGCTCGCGTATCTCGACAGCGCGGCGACCGCGTTGCGCCCGCAAACCGTGATCGATGCGATGGTGCGTGCAGCCCAACTCGGTGCGCCGAGCCGCAGCGTTCACGTGCTCGCTGAACAAGCGACAATGCTGATCGAAACCGCACGCGCGGATGTCGCGCGCTTCCTCGGCGGCCGCACGGACGAGATCATCTTCACGAGTGGCACGACCGCATCGATCAACCTGGTCGCGTCCGCGTGGGGGCGCGCGCAGCTCGCGGCCGGCGACGCGGTGATCGTCAGCGAGCTCGAGCATCACTCGAACCTCGTGCCCTGGCAGATGATTTGCGCCGAACGTGGCGCCGAGCTGCGGATCGCGCCCGTCGACAATGCCGGCCGGATCGACTTCGATCGGGTCTCGTTCGATCGCGTGAAGCTCGTCGCCGTTGCACATGTCTCGAACGTCACGGGCACGATCGCGCCGATCGCCGAGCTCGCTCGTCGCGCACACTCCGCGGGCGCACTCCTCCTCGTCGACGGCGCGCAGGCCGTCGCGCACCTCCCGGTCGACGTCGCCAGGCTCGGCTGCGACTTCTACGCGTTCAGCGCACACAAGCTGTACGGCCCCACCGGCACCGGCGTGTTGTGGGCGCGCGATTCGGTCCTCGCCGCGCTCCCACCGTGGCAGGGTGGGGGCGGCATGATCCGCAACGTCGGTGCGACCAGCTCGACGTACCGCGACGGACCAGCTCGGTTCGAAGCAGGCACCCCGAACGTGATCGGCATCGCCGGGCTCGCGGCCGCAGTCGCATACGTGCGAGCGATCGGTGACGTCCGCGCTGATGATGCGCATGCGCATGGCGGGCTCGTCGCTGCCGTCCGTGCAGCCGGCGGCCGGATCCTCGGTGAGCCCGAGCTCGCAGTCGTGGCGTTCGAGCTCCCGCGCGTGCACGCGCACGATGTCGCGACGCTCGCCGACGGCGAGGGCGTGGCGCTGCGCAGCGGCCACCATTGCGCGGCGCCGCTCCACACTCGGTTCGGCATCACCGCGTCGAGCCGAGTCTCGGTCGGCTGCTACACGGGCGCCGACGATATCGCCCAGCTCGCCGCCGCGCTCGCGAAGGTCCGCGAGGTGTTCCCGTGACCGATCCGCGTGCGCTCTACCACGCGACGATCGTAGACCACGATCGCCATCCTCGCCACGAAGGTGCGCTGCCCGGCGCGACCCACGCGGCGACCGTCGATAACCCTCTATGCGGTGACATCGTCACCATGCGGTTCGTGCTCGCGAATGGCAGGATCGCCGACGCCGCGTTCGAAGCGCGCGGCTGCGCCCTCTCTCGCGCGGCCGCCTCGCTGCTCGCGATGCGGGCGATCGGCGCCACACCCGACGAGGTCGCGGCGCTCGCGGCACGCTTCGCCCAGTTCGTGCAGACCGACCTGCCGGCCACCGATCTCGGCGAGCTCGCCGCGTTCGAAGGTGTCCGTGCGTTCAAGTCGCGGCGCGCGTGTGCCTGTCTGCCGTTCGAAGCCGCTGTCGCCGCGCTCGAACCGCGACGGTAACAAGTCCACAAACCAGAAACGCACAGGTCGTCTTAGAACACCGTGAGCGGTCTCGATTTGTAGCCGTCTCTCTTGGTTCAACAGATCCGGCGCTTTCGACATCGGTGCTCGTGAACTTTGCTACCGTCCCTCTATGGGTCGCGCACGCGTGTTCATCCGTCGAGGCTTGCTCGTGATCGTCGGACTGTTCTTGATCGCGCAGGTCATCCCCTACGGACGCGCTCACACGAATCCACCGATCGTTGCGGAGCCGAAGTGGGATTCGCCGGCGACGCGCGCGTTGGCGAAGCGCGCGTGCTTCGATTGCCACAGCAACGAGACGACGTGGCCGTGGTACTCGCACGTGGCGCCGACCTCGTGGTTTCTGCAGAGCCACGTCGACGACGGCCGGCAGCGCCTGAACTTCTCGGAGTGGAACAAGCCGTACCGCGCTGCAAGCAAGGCGAGCCGCGAGATCAAGAGCGGCGGGATGCCGCTGACGAGCTACCTCCTGATGCATGCCGACGCGCACTTGAGCGAGACGGAGAAGGCCGACCTCGAGCGTGGGCTCGACGCGTCCCTCGGTAGTGCCGCTCCGAAGTGATCACGCTCCGGCGAGCGCGCGCGCGAGCTGTTCGAGCGACGCGAGATCATGGATCGGGCGATGCTCGTCGACGGCGGGCAGCAGGGCCTGGACGCCCTGCGCCTTCGGCTCGAAGCCGGCGTAGCGCAACAACGGATTGAGCCACACGAGACGACGGCACGACCGGCCGAGGCGCGCGGCCTCTTCGCGCAGCACGGTCGCGTCGTCGCGATCGAGGCCATCGGTGACGAGCAGCACGATCGCGCCTTGCGCGAGCACGCGCCGCGACCACTGCTGGTTGAACTCGCGCAGACACGCGCCGAGCCGCGTCCCGGAGGCCCAATCGGTGACCTCGCGTCCGACGTCGACGAGCGCGCGATCGACGTCGCGACCCTCGAGCGTGCGCGTGATGTTCGTGAGGTGCGTCGCGAACGTGAACACCTGGCCGCGGCCGCGGTGGGCGAGCAACGTGTGCAGGAAGCGCAGCAGCATCTCGCTGTAGCGCCCCATCGAGCCCGAGATGTCGCACAGTGCGACGACGACAGGCGGTCGCTGCCGTCGCTGCTTCCAGCGCAAGCGCTGGACCTCGCCTCCTCGGCGCAGCGCCTCGCGCACCGTGCGCAACGCATCGATGTGCCGGCCGTGCTCGGCGGCGCGAGTGCGCCGCGTCGAGATCATGCGGACGTGCGAATCGAGGCCGCGGATCAACCGGCGAGCCCGCGCGAGCTCGGCCGCACTCATCTGATCGAAGTCGCGGCGGCGCAACACCTCGTCGGCGGAGTACGCGAGGAACGTATCGACGCTCGGCTGCTGCGGCTTTGCCGCGTGCTGGCCCGGCCGCGGCGGCTTCCACGCCTCGCTCAGTCGGCGCGAGATCGTGCGCGACGTCGGCGTCTTCATCTGCGGTAGCAACAACGCGAGCGCGCTGTCGGCACCCATCGGATCGCGCCAGAACAACCGGAACGCCTCGTCGAACAGCTCGTGATCGGCACGGTCGCGCACGAGCACCGCGTGCAAGGCCGCGTAGAACTGCTCCCTCCGCATCACGTCGATCGCGGAGACCGCGCGCTCCGCGTCGAGCGTATCGCCCGGGCCGACGACCATGCCCGCGCGGCGCAGCAGCCGGACGAAGTGCACGACGTTCGCTTCGATGGTCATGGCAAGAAGCGTGTCATCGCACCGCGTCGGTCATCGCCCGCGCGGTCGCGCCGGAGATCTTCGCGAGGTCGTCTTGGTACTTGAGCAGCACGCCGAGCGTCGCCTCGACCGTCTCCGGCGAGAGCTCGACGGCACCGAGGGCGACGAGCGCGTGTCCCCAATCGAGGGTCTCCGCCACGCCCGGCAGCTTGAACAAGTCGCTCGCGCGCAGCCGTTGCACGAACGCGACGATCTGTGCGCGCAACCGCTCCGGTACCTCGGGCGCACGCGCCGCGAGGATCGCGAGCTCGCGCTCGGCGCTCGGATAATCGATCCAGTGATAGAGGCACCGTCGCTTGATCGCGTCGTGGATCTCGCGCGTCCGATTCGAGGTCACGATCACGATCGGCGGCTGCTCTGCTTTCACCGTGCCGTACTCGGGAATCGTGACCTGGAACTCCGAGAGCAGCTCGAGCAAGAACGCCTCGAACGGCTCGTCGGTGCGGTCGAGCTCGTCGATCAACAGCACCGGCGGGCCGGCCGGATCCGGCAGCAACGCTTCGAGTAGCGGCCGGCGCAACAAGAACCGCTCCGCGTACAACCCGCCCTCGATCGCATCGCCGCGCAATCGGACCTCGAGCATCTGCTTCGCGAAGTCCCACTCGTACAGCGCCGAGCTCGTATCGAGTCCTTCGTAGCACTGCAGGCGGATCAACCGCCGCCCGAGCGCGGCCGCCATCGCTTTCGCGACCTCGGTCTTGCCGACGCCAGCCTCGCCCTCGAGCAACACTGGCTTGCCGAGGACGAGCGCGAGGTACAGCGTCGTCGCGAGCTGCGGATCGGCGAGGTACTGCCGCGCCGCGAGCAACTCGGTCAGATCGTCGACGCTCGCGGTCATCTCAGGGCGGACTGTACCGCGCGCTTTGCCATCACGCCCACGAGGTGTGCGCGGTACGCGGCGCTCGCTTCGGTGTCGCTCATCAGATCCTCGGCGGGCACGGTGATGCCGGCGAGCGCATCCGGCTCGAACGACTTCGCGAGCGCCGTCTCCATCGCCAGCACCCGAAACACCGATGGCCCCGCACCCGTGACGGCGACCCGCACGCCCTGCGCGGTCTCGGCGACCATCACGCCGACCACTGCGAACTTCGACGCACGATGCGCAAACTTCTCGTACGCGGCGCGCTTCGCGGCCGGCACGTGGACCGCTGTCACGATCTCGTCGCGTTCGAGCGCGGTCTCGAACAGGCCCTTGAAGAACTCCTCTGCCGGAATCTTGCGGCGATCGGTCGCGATCGTCGCACCGAGCGCCACGAGCGCCGCTGGATAATCGGCCGCCGGATCGGCATGCGCGATCGAGCCGCCGATCGTGCCGCGGTTGCGGACCTGCGCGTCACCGATCCACCCGGCGAGCGTCGCCAGTGCCGGCACGAGCTTCTGCACGGCTGCGGATTCGTGGACCTGTGCGTGGGTGACGAGCGCGCCGATCGCGAGCTTGTCTCCGTCGACGCGGATGTCGGTCAGCTCCTTGATCCCCGCGAGCGAGATCAGGTCGCTCGGCTCCGCGAGATCGAGCTTCAACACCGGCAACAGGCTCTGGCCGCCGGACAACAGCTTTGCATCCGGCTTGTCCTTCAACAGCGCGACCGCCTCGGCGACGCTGCTCGGCCGATGAAATTCGAAGTCCTTCATGTCACGCCCCCTTCGCTTGCTGGATCGCGCGCCAGACTTTTTCCGGCGTCGCGGGCATCGAGATATCGGTCACTCCGAGCGGCGCGAGCGCATCGAGCACGGCGTTGATCACCGCGGGCGGTACACCGATCGCGCCGACCTCGCCGACGCCCTTCACGCCGATCGGATTGTGCGTACACGCCGTGGCGTGGTTGCCGACCTTGAAGCTCGGCAGGTCCGCCGCGCGCGGCATCACGTAGTTGAGAAACGACCCGTTCACGAGCTGGCCGGCTTCGTCGTAGATCGCCTCCTCGAACAGCGCCTGGCCGATGCCCTGCGCGAGCCCGCCGTGCGCTTGGCCGTCGACGATCATCGGATTGACGATCACGCCGACGTCATCCGCGATCGCGACATCCACGACCTCGACGACGCCGGTCTCCGGATCGATCTCGACCTCGACCAGGTGCGTGCCACCCGGGAACGTGAAGTTCTTCGGATCGTAGAACGCGTTCTCCTCGAGCCCGGGCTCGACCGAGTCGATCGGATAATTGTGTGGCACGTACGCCGCGAACGCGACCTCGCCGAATGCCTTCACGCGGTCGGTGCCGACGACGCGATAGTTGCCGTCCTTGAACTCGATGTCGGCGACGTTCGCCTCGAGCAAGTGCGCCGCGATCTTCTTGCCCTTGTCGACGATCTTGTCGACTGCCTTGTAGATCGCCGATCCGCCGACCGACAACGAACGCGAACCATACGTGCCCATCCCGAACGGGATCCGGTCGGTATCGCCGTGGACGATCTCGACGTTCTCGATGGCAACGCCGAGCCGCTCGTTGATCAACTGCGCGAACGCCGTCTCGTGGCCCTGGCCGTGCGAGTGGGTGCCGGTCATCACCGTCACGGATCCGGTCGGATGCACGCGCACGGTCGCCGCTTCGTAGAGCCCCGCACGCGCACCGAGAGCACCGACGAGTGCCGACGGCGCGATGCCGCACGCTTCGATGTACGTCGAGATCCCGATCCCGCGCAGCTTGCCCTTCGCTTCGCTCGCCTTGCGCCGCGCCGGGAAGCCTTTGTAGTCGATCGCTTCGAGCGCCATGTCGAGCGTCGCCTGGTAGTCGCCGATGTCGTATTGCAGCGCGACCTGCGTCTGATACGGGAACTGATTCGGCTGGATCAAATTCTTCCGGCGCAGCTCGATCGGATCGACCTTCAACTGGCGCGCCGCGTGGCCGACCAGGCGCTCGAGCAAGTACGACGCCTCCGGCCGGCCCGCACCGCGATACGCATCGACCGCGACGGTGTTCGTGAACACTGCCTTGACCTCCGCGTAGATCGCGGGGAAGTCGTACGGTCCCGACAGCAGCGTCGCGTACAAGTACGTCGGCACCGCCGGCGCGAACGTCGACAGGTACGCGCCCATGTTCGCGTACGTGTGGACCCGCAACCCGAGGAACTTGTGGTTCGCGTCGAGCGCGAGCTGCGCCTTCGAGATGTGATCGCGGCCGTGGGCGTCGCTGATGAACGCCTCGCTCCGATCGGAGGTCCACTTGACGGGACGCCCGACCCGCTTGGATGCCCACAACACGAGCAGCTCCTCCGCGTAGTGGAAGATCTTCGAGCCGAAGCCGCCGCCGACATCCGGCGCGATGATCCGCAGCTTGTGCTCGGGCACGTGCAGCGTGAACGCGGCGAGCAACAGCCGGGTCAGGTGCGGGTTCTGCGACGTGGTGTACAGCGTGAAGTGATCGTTCGCGCTGTCGTAGTTGCCGTTCGCGGCGCGCGGCTCCATCGCGTTCGGCGCGACGCGATTATTCGTGAGCTCGAGCTCGACGACGTGCGCGGCCTTCTCGAACGCCGCATCGGTCTTCGCCGGATCGCCGATGTGCCAATCGAAGCACACGTTCGTCTTGGCGTCGGGCCACACCACCGGGGCGCCCGGCTTGATCGCATCCGCGAGGCGACCGGCGGCCGGCAGCACGTCGTAGTCGATGTCGACGAGCGCGGCTGCCGCCTTGGCCGCCGCCTTCGACTCGGCGACGATCATCACGATCGGATCGCCGACGTGACGCGCGGTGCCTTGCACGAGCGCCGGATGCGGCGGCTCGACCATGTTCGAGCCATCCTTGCTCTTCACGAGCCAGCCGCACGGAATCCCGCCGAGCTGCGACGCGGCGACATCCTCGCCGGTCAACACCGCGAGCACGCCGGGCGCCGCTTTCGCGGCGGCACTATCGATGTTCTTGATCTTCGCGTGCGCGTGCTGCGAGCGCACGAACGTCGCGTAGCTCTGATCCGGCAGGATGATGTCGTCGGTGTACTGGCCCTTGCCGAGCAGGAACCGACGATCCTCCTTGCGCTTGACGGGAGCGCCGATGCCTTGCGGCCCGCTCATCGCTTCGCTCCCTTCATCGCTTCACCGCCGGCGCGCACCGCCTTGACGATGTTGTGATAGCCCGTGCAGCGGCACAGGTTGCCCTCGAGCCAGTGGCGGACCTCCGCTTCGCTCGGGTTCGGCTTGCGCGTGCACAGATCCGTCGCGCTCATCACCATGCCGGGTGTGCAGAACCCGCATTGCAGACCGTGATGCTCTTGAAACGCGGCCTGCATCGGATGCAGCTGGTCGCCGTTCGCCATGCCTTCGATCGTCGTGATCTCCGCGCCCGCGGCTTCGACCGCGAGCATCGTGCACGACTTCACCGAGCGACCGTCGACGTGGACGGTGCACGCACCGCACTGACTCGTGTCGCAACCGACGTGCGTCCCGGTGAGGCGCAGCGTGTCGCGCAGCGCTTCGACAAGCAGTGTCGTCGTTGGTACATCGATCGTATGAGTCTTGCGGTTGACTCGTAACGTGACCGTCGCCATCTGCACCCCCCTTGTTGTGAGTGCAGCTTACACGCCGCCGTCGGCGAAGTTAGCGATGCGCGGTGGGATGTAATGTTGCGCCGGGGGTTCACTCCCGCGCGGCGCGATTCACGCGAACAGGCAGACCCAGCGTACGACCTCGACAGTGGCGAGCTTCGACAAGTACGTGTGGTTGCTCGTGACCGACGGATAGCGCGGGACCAACGCTGCGGTGCCGGGCTCGCACGGCACGCGAAAAAACACCTGACCATGCTGGCGGTAGTGAACCTCGGCCGCGCACGGCGCCGGTGAAATGTCGATGACGACCTCGAGCCCGGTCGGGCTCGTGTCATGTCGCGCGAGGATGAAGTCACCGGGCACGAGCCGGATCACGCGACTCGCGATGCACTGCCGACGCATCCCGGTATGCGTCGCGACGAGCTCGCCGATCCGCGGATCGACCGGCACGTCGACCCACTCGTAGCTGCCGCGATCGACGAGCGCATATCGCGTGAAGCCTGCGAATCGCGCCGTGATCCCACTCGGCACGATCAGCGCGCTGCGCGTCGCGAGCAGCTCTTCGAGGTTCATGCGTAGAACCAACCTGCGAGCGAGATCCGCAACCCGCCGAGGACCTCGCGCACTTGATGCAACGACACGGCGCTGACGTCGAACACGACGAGCCGCCACGGCCGTGGCTCGATCCGGGTTGCCGGCTCGGTCGCGACGACCTCGCCATTCTCTAGCTCGCAGCGATAGAGCTCGAGCTCGCCACCGAGCGGTGCCTCCGGCGACGGCAGGTAGTACGCGTACGCGAGCAACCGCTCGAGGCCGTCTTGATGGTCCGTGTGCGGCAACAAGTAGTGCCCGGGGCGATAGGCGAACGCGCGCATGTCGGCGCGCGTGACCTGCCTGCCGGTCACGCGCGAGAGCAACGGGGCGAGCTGCTCCGCGAACCTTGCGCGGAGCTCTGCCAATCCGTTCGGCGGCGACGCCTCGAACACGAACAGCTCCGCCTCGTAGCGTGCGACGCCTTCGTCATCGAGGACCTCCATCAGGTCACCGGTCGGCACGACGTCGTCGAGCACCACGTACGGAAACGGCGTGGCCGCCCGCCACGCGGCCGCGAGCGCGTCCTCGTCGCGGGGCCCTAGCTGCCACATCGCTGTCACGTATAGCCCAACCGAGTTTGCTGCGCTGCAGATCGAACGTTAGCGGTAGATACGCGCCGGGCTTGTTTGCCACCGGGCCGGATGAGGGTGATTCCGGCAGTGCTGTGTGTGGTCGCGGCGTGCGGCGACGATGGTGGACGACATATCGCGGACGCGGGACCGGCCGCGATCACGGTGCCGCCACCGGATCTTCAGGTCACGGTGGTCGATGGCGTCGCGGTGCTGCAGAGCTACACTGCGCATTCCGGGTGGCGGACGCCCGCAGATCTGGATGACGCCGTTCTTCCCGGCTCGGGCGTCGCTCGGGCAGGACCCGTCGGGCAACGCGTTCCGGGTCCCGTTCCAGGCCGTCGAGACGTCGAATCACATCGCGCAGTGGACGAACGCGGTCGTGATCCAGTAACGGAGCTCAGACGCGCACGAAGTCGATGAAGCCCTTCGCGACGGCGGTGTCGACGAGCTTCACGCGCAGCTTGTCGCCGACATCGAGGCCTTGTTCGCCGCGGACGATGCGGCCTTCGGCGGGCGGCGAGAACAGGCGCACGAACGTGCCTTTGTCGGAGACACCGGTGACGATCGCGTCGAACTCCTCGCCGATCCGCGAGGACAAGAAGTCGGCCGCGGCGACCTTGCGCATCGTGCGCTCGACCTTGCGGGCGGCGTTCTCGCGCTCGGTGCAATGGTCCGCGATCGTGGTCAATTCGTCGTCGGTGTAAGGCGGGGGCAGGTTGCGTGCGGTCGCCTTCAACAGGCGCTGCGTGATCAGATCGGGATAGCGGCGATTCGGCGCGGTCGAGTGTGCGTAGTCGTTCACGGCAAGGCCGAAATGGCCCTGGTCGGGGTCCTTCGCGCGCTGGAGCACGTACTGGCCGGGGCCGAGCAGCTTCACGATCGAGAGCGACAGATCGGCGAACTTGGTCGGATCGGCGGCGCGGCGCTGGGCGAGGAAGTCGGACAGCGCCTTCGCGTCGGGCTCGACGGGGAGCTTCGTACCGAGCGAGGCGGCGAGGGCAACGATGCGGTCCCAGCGCTTCGGCTTCGCGACGACCCGGCGCATCGACGACAGGCCCCGCTGCTCGAGGTAGCGCGCGGTCGCGCCATTCGCGGCGATCATCAGATCCTCGATCAGCTCGCGCGCGCGGTTCTTGTGCTGGACCTCGAGGCTGACGACGTGATCGTCTCGCATCACGGGGCTCGCTTCGATCGTCTCGAGATCGAGCGCGCCGTGCTCGTGGCGTACCGCGCGCAACCGTTGTGCGGCTTCGTCCTGGAGCTTGATCTGTGCCGCGATGTCCGGCCCGCCGTGCGGGGCATCGCCATGATCTTCGAGCCACGCACCGACGCGCTCGTACACGAGCTTCGCCTTGTTCAACACGCGCGCGATGTAGATCTTCGTCTGCGCGTC
Organism: Deltaproteobacteria bacterium; assembly: GCA_040004535.1. Taxonomy (GTDB): domain Bacteria; phylum Myxococcota_A; class Polyangia; order Haliangiales; family Haliangiaceae; genus JABFXX01. Next base: position 11,092 of record JBDUAS010000042.1, on the reverse strand, counting down.
GTCGAGGTTGCCGTCCGAGAGCACGACGAATTCGGTGATCACCGCGAGCCGGTCCTTGCCGTCCTCGAGGAGCGAGGTCCGGTCGGTGGACAGCTCCTCGGGCAGCATCGGGAACGTGTGGATGCCGGTGTAGAGCGACGTCGTGTTCGCGTCGGCGAACTTGTCGATCGGCGAGCCTTTCGGCACGAGAGAATCGACATCCGCGATTCCGACGAGCACGCGGATCGCGTTGTTCGCGAGCCTGAACGCAACTTCGATCTGATCGAGGTCGCGCGACTCCTCGTTGTCGATCGACGACCACGCGAGCGCGCACAAGTCCTTCGGCTCTTCATCGGGATCTTTGGCAGGGATCGTGGTGACGAGACCCGGCGGCATGTCGGTGACGAAGCCGTTGTCTTGCACGACCCGGCGCGCAACCTGCAACATGTCGATCTGATGAGTCGTCATTCCGTCAAACGATCCGCTGCCAGTCGAGCCCGCGTCAACAAGGACAAGGCGCTCGATCGCAGCGATCTCACGCGTCTCCAAGATGAGTCGATGCGTGGGGCGAAGGCGCGCGCCGAAGAGGGCGCCGGCAAGGGTGCGACCCGCGGAAAGCGCGTCGTCGGGTCGGTCGTCAAGGTCGACGACGAGATCCGTGACCCACCGGGGGTCGTCACTGAAGACAAGAAGCTATTCGACAACCAGGGCGAGACCGACTTTCGCCGCGCCGATTCGTGGCGCGTGCTCCGCATCTTCAGCGAGTTCATCGAGGGCATCGACGCACTCGGCGATATCGACAAAGCCGTCGCGATCTTCGGCAGTGCCCGGACCACGCGTGACGACCCGTATTACGAGGCCGCGCGCAAAACTGCGGAGCTCCTCGCCGAAGCCGGCTACGCCGTGATCACCGGCGGCGGCCCGGGCATCATGGAAGCGGGCAACCGCGGGGCGCGCGATGGCGGGGGCCGGTCGATCGGCTGCAACATCGAGCTGCCGTTCGAGCAGAGGGCGAACGCGTATATCGATACGCTGGTGAACTTTCGCTACTTCTTCGTGCGCAAGACGATGTTCATCAAGTACGCGTCGGCGTTCCTGATCTTCCCGGGCGGATACGGCACGCTCGACGAGCTGCTCGAGGCGGTCGAGCTGATCCAGACCGGCAAGATCTCGCACTTCCCGGTCGTGCTCTATGGCTCGAACTACTGGGGTGGCTTGATCGACTGGCTCCGCCAGACGGTGCTCGGCGCGAGCAACATCGCCGCGGCCGACCTCTCGCTGCTCCAGGTCGTCGACACGCCGGAGGCCGCGGCCCTCGCCGTGCTCGCGGCGAGGCACTAAGCTCGGAGTGTGTTAAGCCGCGCCGACGATCTCGCGAAGCTCAAGGTCCTCGACGCCGATGATCGTGCGATCGAGCTTGGCTCGTTGTGGCGCGACCGCACCGCGGTGCTCGTGTTCGTGCGCCACTTCGGCTGCCTGCACTGTCGGGGGCATCTGACCCAGCTGCTCGGTGACGTCGACAGCGTGGTTGCGGCCGGCGCCGACATCTATGTGATCGGCAACGGCTCGCCGAGCTTCATCGCCGGATTTCGCGACCAGACCCACTGGATCGGGCCGGTCTATACCGACCCGTCGCTCGCCGTGTATCGCGCCGCGGAGTTGAAGCGCAGCGTCACGAGCACGTTAGACCCGAGATCACTCGGCGACGCGTGGAAAGCGTTGCGCCGCGGCACGCGCCAGGGCCGGACGCAGGGCGATCAATGGCAGCAGGGCGGTACGCTCGTCGTCACCCCGTCGGGGGATGTGCGCTGGCACCACGCCTCGGGTCGCCCAGGCGATAACGCGTCGGGCGCCCAGATCGTCGCGGCGCTGCGTTGAGATCTGGTATCACCGGCCAGCGAAGGGACACAAGTGAAGGATATCGCACTCCAGAAGTTTCAAGAGCTCGCCCAACAGCTGGGCGTCACCACGCTGAGCGTCGATCAAGCGACCGCGATCGTCGGACTCGGTCGACTCGCGATCGATGCCGACCGCACGGTCGACGGCGACGAGCTCGATCTCTATGACGACATCGCCGACCTCCTGTGCGAGATGGCGCCGGGCGCGGACCCCGACGAGATCGTCGAGGCCGAGGACCGCAAGCCGCGGGGCGACGACGATCGCAAGGCCCGGTTGTCGGATGGCGCCGGCAAGCTCGGCACCCAGGCGGTCAGGGATCTCGCGTACGCGGTGTCGTATCTGCTCACGATCGCGGATCTCGCGATCCAGCCCGAGGAGGATGCGTACCTCTCGGCCCTCCAAGATTCGCTCGGGATCAGCGACGATCGCCAGAGCGAGATCGCGGAAGCGGTCAGCGGTGCGATCGAAGAGTAGCGAGCTAGCAGCCGGGGAAGCAGGCGGCGCCGAGCCGCTCGGCGGCTTTCGCGCGCGTCGCCGCGGCGAGCTCGAACACGCGCGCCGCGGTCGCCCGAGCGAGCGCTTGTTGCTCGGCGCTGACAGCGTACTTCGCGAGCAGGCGCTTGCCGAGCTCGTGATGGCCGAGCTCGTCGGGCTGGATATATTCGCGATAGATCCGCACCGTCTCGGCATCGCCGCGCGCCGCGCAGAACGCCATGAAGTTCTCGTTCACCGCGAACGCGATCGCCTCGAGCGCGTAGAGCCCGGCGGCGAGCCGCTCGACCGTCGAGCTGAGGCCGCGCAGGTACTCGAACAACGCATTCGCTGCGGGCGGCGTGTAGCCGCCGACATCGAACCCGAGTGCGCGCAGGCGATCGGCGACCAGGTTGAAGTGATTCGCCTCGTCGCCGCTCTGGCGCGCGAACGCGAGCTTGACGTCGAGCTCGGGCGTCGTCGCGACCCAAAATGCCGCGAGCTCGGCGACGTTGACCTCGTTCGTGAGCGCGACCTGGAGCAGTGCCTTCGCGTCGGCGGCGACCTCCGCGGTGAGCGACAGCCGACCTGCACCTGCAATCGCGGCGAGGCGATCAGCCCGATCCGCGTCGAGCGCGACTAGAAAGTCCATGGCGAGAATCTACAGTATCGTGAGCCATGCGCGCCGCTCTCGTCCTGCTCTCCGCGTGCGGTGCCGCGGTCCCGGCGCTGCCGAGCAAGGGCGGGCCCGAATGGGTCGAGGTTCAGAGCGAGCACTTCACGCTATGGACCGACGGCGGGGCAGGGCGCGGGACCGAGCTCGTCCAGCAGATGGAGTACCTCCATCAGATCGTGTTCGGCGTCGCGTTTCCGTCGTGGGACGGTGCCGGGCGCGCGTTCGCGATCGGGCTCCGCGATGCGAACGAGCTCCACGCGTATATCCCGGCGATGTTCGGCGCGTTGTCGGTACCCGGCGACAACCCGCTGCACGTGCCGGTGATCATCTTCGCCGCCGATACCAGCGAGCACGATGGCCACGTCTTGACCCACGAGCTCACGCACGTGATCTCCGCGCGCGCGATCCCGAACCAACCGGTGTGGTTCGCCGAGGGTCTCGCGAAGTTCTTCGAGACGACGCGCCTCGATCCGACGAACGCCGACGTCGATGTCGGCGAGCCGCTCCCCGACCAGATGATGTCTGCACGCAACGAGCTGTTGCTGCCGGGCGACGAGCTGTTTGCCTGCAAGCGCATGGAGTGTCGCGATCACCGGTTCTATACGACCGCGACGCTCGTGTTCTCGTACCTCGAGAACACCCACGCGGAGCCGTTGCTCGCGCTCGAGAAGCGGCTCGCACACGGCGAGCCACCGGCGCAAGCGTGGGCGGCGGCGCTCCCCGATCTACCGATCGGCAACCTCGACCGCGTCGTTCGCGCGTGGGAGATCGAAGGCCAGCACCGGATCTGGCACTTTCACGTCAAGCTTCTCCAACCACACCTCGTGCACCGCATGCTGCCCGAGAACGACGTACTCGCGATCCGAGCATTCCTCGGCGCTTCGCCCGACAGCATCGCGACGGCGCTGACCGCCGATCCCACGAACGTGATCGCGAACCTGGTCGCGAACTACGAGCGCAAGGGCATCGCCTTACCCGCCGCGCGTGCCGTCGCGCAGGCTCATCCCGACGACTGGCGTGCATGGGGCCTCGTGCTCGAGGCCCACGCGGCCGGCGACGAAGCGAAGATCGCGCGTGCTCACGCGTGCACGCTGGCCACTCGAAACGCGGCGAACATCGTCCCGCCGAAGCTATGCCCGTCAGCGCACGCGGTCGACGTTGTACCCGGCAGCGGCGAGGACAGCGACCAACCCGTGCGGCCCCAGCAAGTGCCCTAACCCGACCGCCACGAACGCGCCTTCGGTCGTCGCGTAGCGCTCGAGCTGCGCTTGCCACTTCGCGTTGCGCGCATCGATCAGTGTCGCTTGATCGCGCACGACCAGGCGCGGCTCGAGCCCGGCCTCGTCGCCGTTGCTGTAGAGCACGCGCAACTGGTCCACCTCGCACCCGATCGTCGCGCGCGCATGGATCGCCTGCTCGAGATCTTCGACGGTGACGCCGTCCACGAGCGCCTGCATCTGGGTATCCCACGTCTCGAGCGCGTCGATCGGCACGCGATGATCCTTCGCGCGCTCGGTCAACGCGTCGTCCATCGACGGCTTCGGCGACGCCGAGAGCTTCGACGTCAGCCGTGTCATCGCGAACCACGGCCGTGCATGACGCAGATCGTCTTGCTTGATCGTGCCGCGCAGCGCATCGACGAGGTCGTACCAGTCGTCCTGCGGCAGCATCTGATCGAGCACCTTGCCGAACGGCAACCGCGCGAGGTCGGCGACGTTCTCCGGTGGCTCGGCATCCCCGAGCTCCGACGCGAACCGCTTCGCACCGTCGAGCACCGCGATCGCGCTCGCGGGTACCGCCGCCAAACCGGCGACATGGATCGTGCCGTACAGCCACACGACCGGTCCGCCGTTGCGTTGCACCTTCCACAAGAACGGCGCACCCGCAGCAGGATGAGGGAGCTCGCAGCGCGGCGCGCTCGCACCACAGGCCGCGACCACGAACGCGAGCATCAACACCCAGAGCCGCACGCCTTAGTGTGAAGCGCTACAACGTCGCGCGCAACGCGCCGCCACGGAACACCCACAACTTGCCGGGCGTGCCGATAGTCCACTGCTCGTCGCGCGTCAGCGGCACGGTTGCGACGACCGCGACACGATCGTTCGGTGTCGTGACCTCGGCGAAGTTCACGGTGACGTCGTCGTCGGCGAGCGTGGCTTGGCAGAACGGCGCCTTGCGGATCACGTACGCGAGCTTCGTCGCGCACCGCGCGTACAAGTAGCGGCCGTCGCCGAGCAGGAAGTTGAACGTGCCGTCGCTGCCGATCGTCGTGGATAGCTCCGCGATTGCATCCCACAGCTTGCCCGGGGTCTTCGGATACGTCGTGAACTTCTTCTGCAGCCCCGCGAGCAGCGCGCAGAACGCGAGCTCGCTATCGGTGTTGCCGATCGGCTCGAACCTGCCGAGCGCGAGGCGCTTCAACTTCTTCACCGTACCGTTGTGCGCGAACGTCCAGCTCCGGCCCCACAGCTCGCGCACGAACGGATGGGTGTTCGCGAGCGTGACCTCTCCGCGCGTGCGCTTGCGAACGTGCGCGATCGCGAGCAGCGTCTTGATCGGATTCTGGCGCACGTACGTCGCGAGTGCCGACTTCGCCGCGGCGTGCGGCTCGAGGAACGAGCGCACCGCATTGCCGTCGTAGAGCGCCAGGCCCCAGCCATCGGCGTGTGGGCCTTTCGCGCCGCCTCGAAGAGCGAGGCCCGAGAATGAGAACACGATGTCCGTCGGGACGTTGCACTCCATCCCAAGCAACTCGCACATGAACCTGGCTAGGTTATCAGGGTACGCGGTTGGTTGTAGTGCGATAGTCGCGTCGTGAAGACCGAGGTTAACGGGACGTCGCTCGAGGTGATCGACACGGGGCCAGGCTCGTCGGGCGAGACCATCGTGTTCAGCCACGGCCTGCTCTGGGATACGTCGTTGTTCGCGCCGCAGATCGCGGCACTGCGTGCGCGCTATCGCTGCATCGCGTGGGATCACCGCGGCCAAGGCAAGAGCGCGAGCGACTACCGCACGTGCATCGGCATCGAGCTCGTCGCGCAAGACGCGATCGCGTTGCTCGAGCACCTCTCGCCGGGCCCAGTCCATTTCGCAGGACTGTCGATGGGTGGCTTCGTCGCGATGAGAATCGCCGCGCGCAGACCCGAGCTCGTACGTTCCCTGATCCTCATCGAGACGTCCGCGGACCCCGAGCCGGTCGAGAACATCGGTCGCTATCGGATGCTCTCGAACGTCGTGCGCGTGCTCGGTCCGCGGATCGTCGGCTCGCGCGTCGCGCCGATCATGCTCGGTCGGACCATTCTCGACGACCCGAATCGCAAGAAGGAGCTATCCACCTACATGGCGACGATGACGCAACGTCGCGACATCTGGCGTGCAGTGAACGGCGTCATCGACCGCGCCGGCATCGCGGACGAGCTGAGTCGGATCACCACGCCGACATTGGTGATGGTGGGCGACGAAGACGTCGCAACACCGCGACCCAAGTCGGAGCGACTGGTCGCGGGGATCCGCGGAGCGCGGCTCGAGGTCATCCCACATGCGGGACACTCTTCCACCGTGGAAGAGCCGGCTCGGGTAACGGCGGGCCTCCAGCGTTTCCTGAGCTAGAAAGCTCTCACGGCGGACGGTCGGCATTCCAAAAAGCCCGTGATATCTTGTTTCTCGGGGCAGGGTTCACAGGTTGTCTTCTTCCGATACTGCAAAACCTCTTCGACTCCTCGTTGTCGAAGATGCGGACGATGACTATCGGATCTTGCTCCGCGAAGTGCGTCGCGCTGGGTACGACGTCACCTCCGAACGTGTAACGAACGCGAGCGAGCTTGCAAAAGCGCTCCAGCAATCGTGGGACGTTTTGGTCACCGACTGGATGCTCCCGGGCTTCGGTGGACTCCAGGCGATCCAGGCCGCGATCGCACGCGGCGATGGCATGCCGTGCATCGTCATCTCCGGCACGCCGAACGAGGACGAAGCGATGTCGGCGATCCGCGCCGGCGCGCTCGATTTCTTGTCGAAGGATCGGCCGATGCGGTTCGCTCCCGCGATCGAACGCGCCCTGCGTGAAGCGAGCGAGACCCGCGCGCGCGCGGCGTTCGAGCGCGACCTCCGAGTGTCGGAGGAACGTTATCGCTCGGGGTTCGAGCTCGCACCCGAAGCGCTGCTCACGTTCGATCTCGATAACCTCGAGATCGTCGACGCGAACATCGCGGCGGTCAAGCTCTACGGCCGCACCATCGAGCAGCTTCGCGAGGTCAACTTCATCGAGCTCAGCGCGACCAAGCTGGACGATGGCCGCGAGACGCTCGCAGTCGCGACCGACATCATGCGGCGGATGCGTGGCGGCCAACCTGTCGCGCCGTTCGAATGGCTCGCGCGTCACGCGACTGGCGAAGAGATTCCCGCCGAAGTTCACCTCGTGCGCCTCGCAGGCGATCACCCGCGCCTCGTGCGCCTGACGGTGATCGATCTGCGCGAGCGCCGCAAGCTCGAGGAAGTGCGCCAGCGCACGATCGAGCTCGAGCTCCAGAACCGGCGGATCCAGGAAGCGAATCGCCTCAAGAGCGAGTTCCTCGCGAACATGTCGCACGAGCTGCGCACGCCGCTCAACGCGATCATCGGCTTCTCCGAGCTGTTGCACGACGGCCAGGTCCCGGCGAGCTCGCCCGAGCATCACGAGTTCCTCGGCGACATCCTGACGAGCGGCAAACACCTCCTGCAGCTGATCAACGACGTGCTCGATCTCGCGAAGGTCGAAGCCGGCAAGCTCGACTTCCGCCCAGAGAAGGTCGAGCTCGCGAAGCTCGTGACCGAGATCGTATCGATCACGCGCACGACTGCCGCGCAGAAGCGGATCAACGTCGAGTCCTCGGTCGCGCTCGAGCTCGTCGACATCGTCCTCGATCCGGGACGGTTCAAGCAGGTCGCGTACAACTTCCTGTCGAACGCGCTGAAGTTCACGCCCGAGCAAGGCCGCGTGATGGTGCGCTGCACGGCCGACACACCGGAGACGTTCCGACTCGAGGTCGAGGACACCGGCGTCGGCATCGCGCCCTCAGATCTCGGTCGGTTGTTCGTCGAGTTCCAACAGCTCGAGCAAGGGACCGCGAAGCGTCACCAAGGTACGGGGCTCGGGCTCGCGCTGTCGCGCCGGCTCGTCGAAGCGCAAGGCGGTTCGGTCGGCGTACGGTCGACGCCGAATGTCGGCAGTACGTTCCACGCCGTGCTCCCGCGCCAGTGCCCGGTGCAGCCGTCCGTTTCGCGTACCTCGACGCCGCGCGTTCGTACCGGCCCCCGAACCATTCTGATCGTCGAAGACGATGATCGCGATCGCGAGCTCATCGCGAGTACGCTGGCTGGCGTCGGCTACGGTTTCGAAATTGCGCGCACCGGCAAAGACGCGCTCGCGCGCTGCCAAGAGCGTCCGTTCGACGCCGTCACGCTCGACCTGTTGCTTCCCGACATGAGTGGGCTCGACGTTCTCGATACATTGCGTGTCGGCGGTTGGCTGCGCGACACGCCGGTGATCGTCGTCACCATCGTTCCGGACGTGAAGACCGCGATGTCGGTCAGTGAAATTCTACGCAAGCCTCTCGACGGAGGTGCGCTGCTGTCAGCATTAGAACGCGCGGGGGTGCGGCCGGGTATGGCTCAGGTTCCGGTGGGGGGTGGCGAGTGAGCCGAGTCTTGATCGTCGACGACAACCCGACGAATCTGAAACTGGTGACCTATCTCGTGAAGTCGCACGGTCATGAGGCCACCACGGCAGGCGACGCCGAGACCGCGCTCGCAGCGATCGCGACGCAGCGGCCGACGCTGATCCTCATGGACCTCCAACTCCCCGGCATCGACGGCCTCGAGCTGACGCGCCGACTGAAAGCGGATCCGAGTACGCGCTCCATCCCGATCATCGCGCTCACCGCGTACGCCATGAAGGGCGATCTCGAGAAGGCCCTCGCTGCCGGCTGCGACGATTACGTCACCAAGCCGATCGATACGCGGACCTTGCCCGACGTGATCGCGCGCCACGTCGCACGGGCGGAGCGCATCTCGTGACCGGTCACAAGATCATGGTCGTCGATGACAACTCGGCGACGCGTCGGATGGTCAAGAACGCGCTCGTGCGTGGCGGCTACGAGGTGCTCGAAGCCCCGGATGGCAAGACGGCGCGCGAGCTGATGCGGACCGAGCATCCGCGCGTGGTGCTGCAGGACCTCATGTTGCCGGATACCGATGGGTTTCAGCTCGTCGGTGAGCTCCGCGACCTCGCGGTGTCGGATGTGTCGATCCTCGCGTTCTCGGGGTTCGTGTCGAAGCTCGACGAGGCCCGGGTCTCGGTCTCTGGGTTCGACGACATCATCCCGAAGCCAATCGCGCCTTCGCGGTTGGTGCCTCTGATCGAGGCGCACTTGCCGGCCGCGGTCGCGACGAGCGACAAGTTCGGCTGTAACCGCAGGCTCGTCGTCGCCGACGACGATCCGATCCAGCTCAAGCTAGCGACGTTCCGGCTGTCGAGGCTTGGCTTCGAGGTCGAGTCGGTCGCCGATGGCGCTTCAGCGCTCGCCGCGATCCGCCGGCGCGCGCCCGACGCTGTCGTCTCCGACGTGATGATGCCGGAGCTCGACGGCTTCGGCCTCGCGATGGCGCTGCGCCAGGATCCGGAGCTGCGCAACCTGCCGCTCGTGCTCGTGACGTCGAGCTATGTCGAGTCTTCGGATCGCACGCTCGCGCGCCGCGCCGGTGCGAACGATCTGGTGCTCCGGACTCCCGACCTGGCCGCGCTGATCGATGTCCTGCGCGACACGCTCGCCGAGGACCACTCCGGCCCGATCACACCATCGCCCGAGCTTCTGCCCGAGCTCGAGCTCGAGCGCAATCGCCGCGTGTTCCGCCAGCTCGAGCGTCAGGTCACGCTCAACACCGGTCTCGCGAAGCGGTGCAGCTCGCTCGCTTCGGAGCTCGTCGTGCTCACCGGCATCGCCGAGGCCGTGCTGCGCAACCGTGATGTCGACGTCGCGCTCGACGAGGCGATCGCGAGCTGCTTCGACGCCGGCGGCGTGTCGTACGGCGCGTTGTACCTCGTCGAAGGCGACGCGATCCGCGTGCGCGCTCTCGGTTCGGAGATCGCGACGATGCGCCCGATCGATACGTTCTTCGATCGCGCAGCGCTGCTCCACAAGGTCATAGACACGAACACCACGCTGTACGTGAAGAGCGGCGACGACGCCGCGCTACTCGCGGACGCGAACGCGCGTGCGATCCTGCTCGTCCCACTGTCGAATACTGCGGGTCCGCTCGGCGCGCTGATGATGGTGTCGCGCGAGCGCGACCTCGACGAAGGCGACTGGCGCGTGTTCGCACAGGGCGTCGGCACCCAGATCAGTCAGGTGCTGACGCTCGCGCGCGCGTACTCGGCACTCGAAGCCGCCGAGCGCAAGGCCGAGGAACATGCAGCGGTGCTGCAGGCCGTCGTCGAGAACGCACCCGATTACGTCCTGCAGCTCGACCTGCAAGGCAACATCGGGTTCATGAACCGCACGGTCGCCCCCCACACCCTGCTGGGCGTCGTCGGCACGGACTGGTTTGACGCACTCCACGACGAGGAACGGCCGCGCGCTCGCGCCGCATTCGCGAGCGCGCTCGAGCACGGCCGGCCGATGGAGATCGAGCTCCAGGGCCGGCGCTTCGACAGCACCAACGGCTGGTACCAGGTCCGCATGGGCGTGGTGAAGAACCAGGACAAGGCCGCGACCGGCGTCGTGATCGTCGCGCGCGACGTCACCGAGAAGAAGCAGACCGAGATGCAGCTGATGCTAGCCGATCGGATGGCGTCGGTCGGTACGCTGGCCGCGGGTGTCGCGCACGAGATCAATAACCCGCTCGCCGCGGTGATCGCGAACCTCGACATGGCGGAGCACGACATCCACCAGCTCGGTCTCCGCATCGACCTGCCGCCGGATCTCGTCGAGGAGATCCACGATGCGCGGACGTCGGCCGACCGGGTGCGCGAGATCGTACGCGACCTCAAGGTGTTCTCGCGCGCGCAAGAGGATCGGCGCGGCGCGGTCGATG
>JBDUAS010000476.1:0-3781 GCA_040004535.1 Deltaproteobacteria bacterium | reverse complement strand
TCCAGTCGAGGAAGTTGAACCGCCGCACCTTGTACGGGCAGTTGTTCGCGCAGTACCGCGTGCCGATGCAGCGGTTGTAGGCCATGTCGTTGAGGCCTTCTTCGGAGTGCGACGTCGCACCGACCGGGCAGACCTGCTCGCACGGCGCGTTCTCGCACTGCTGGCAGCCGAGCGGCTGGAACACGACCATCGGATCCTCGGGCGAGCCCGAGAAGTAACGGTCGATCCGGATCCAGCTCATCTCGCGGTTGTTGATCACTTCTTTGCGACCGACGACCGGGATGTTGTTCTCCGACTGACACGCGACCATGCACGAGTTGCAGCCGGTGCACGACGACAAGTCGATCGCCATGCCCCAGCGATGCCCCTTGTACTCGTGCTCCTGGAACAGCGAGAGGTGGCGCGGGGCCTCGTGCGAGTCGGCCTTCGGCGAACCCGCCGCGGTGTCGATCTCGTCGTCCCAGAACTCGCCGTTCTCTTCGGCGGACCAGTTCGGCTCGGCCGCGAGCTTGGCCGCGGTGACGAGCTTGATCAGCGGATGCTCGCCGCCGACCGAGCGACGCACGACTTCCTTATCGAAGCCGCCGTCGTACTGCATCATCTTCGACTGGCCGGGGTTGTAGCTCCAGTGATCCTGGGTCTCCGCGATCTCCCAGCTGCGGCCGGTCGGAGTCACGGTCGCGTTCTGCGCGATCTCGAAACCGCCGGTCGTGCGGACCTTGTACGTGTCCCAACCGACGACGCGCTTGCCCGGATAATCCGAGGTCACGTTGTGCGGATGCTGCGAGACGTGACCGGCTTGCGTGCGACCACCGCCGAGGACGAGACCGATCGAGTACTTCGCCTGACCGGGCATCGTGTAGGCGGCGACTTCGACCGAGCGGTCGCCGACCTTCACGTTGATCACGTCTTCGTGCTTGATACCGATCGCCTGCGCGGTCTCGGGCGAGATCAACGCGTAGTTGTCCCAGGTGGCCTTCGTGAGGAAGTCCGGGGTCTCCCACAGCCACGCGTTGTTGCTGAACCGGCCGTCGTACGTGAACGACGACTGGTGGAACGTGACCTCGAGCTCGGCCTTGCCGCGCTTGGTGCCGGCGAGCTGGCTCGCCTTGAGCGCGGGCATCGTCAGCGGACCGACGGTGGCGTCGGTCGCGGCCGCGAGTTGCGTGTTCCGGACGAAGCCGTCATGGACGTGCTTGCGCCAGTCGGCCTTCTTGGTCGCGCGATCCTTCGCGTCGGTCGACACGAGGACGTCACCGCCGAGCTCGTCGCCGAGCAAGAGCGAGCACATCTCGATCGACGACAGACCGCCGTAGAGCGGCGCGATCAGCGGCTGCGCGATCGTGACGGTGCCGTCCCACGTACGAGCATCGTTCCAGGTCTCGAGGAAGTGCGCCTTCGGGATGTGCCACGTCGTCTTGAGCGAGGTCTCGTCGGCGTACTCCGACAGGTGGATCGACGTCGCGACCTTGGATAGCGCGTTCGCGAATTCGAGATCCGCGGGCGCGTCGTACACCGGGTTGCCGCCGAGGATGATCAGCGTCTTGACCTGGCCGGCGTTGATGTCCTTGACCAGCGTCGTGATCGACTCGAGGTGCGAGACCCGATCGGCCCACGGATCCTCGACGTAATCGAGGGTCTTGCCGACGGCGCCGATCGCCGCGTTGATCTTCGCGACGAGCGCGTGGACCTCGGGCGGCTGACGGCGGCCGGCGATCACGACGGCCTTGCCGGTGTTCGCCTTGAGCTCCTCCGCGAGCGCCTGCAGGAATGTCGAGACCTTCGCTTCTTTCAGGAACTCTGCTTGCGGGGCGGCTCCACCGCTAATCGCGGCGTCGAGCGCCATCACGAATGGCAGGCCGAGCTCGCTGCGCAGCGGCAGGCGATGGTCGGCCATCGCGCCGGTGTTCGAGAACACGCTCTCGACGGCGTACGTCCGGTTCATCGTGCCGGGCGCCAGCCAGCCACCGTCGCGCTTGCGGCTGCGCGCCCAGTCGCGGCTGTACATCATCGAGGCCGGGTGCTCGACGAAGATGTCGCAATCGATCGTCAGGATCGTCTCGCACTTCTCGAGGTGCGCGATCGGCCGAACCGAGCGCTTGAACGCGAGCTTGGTGCCCTCGCGCTCGTTGTCCCACGAGATCGGCTCGTACTCGTGCCAGCGCACGTTCTTGCCGGCGAGCGCGGTGCGCAGGCCGTCGAGCGTGGGCGAGCTGCTCGCCTCGGCGAGGATCCGTGCGCCGCCCGCGGCGATCGCGTTGCGGATGTCCGCGAGCGCGATCTTGAACGCGTCGAGCGTCGTGCCCTTGCCGCCCTGAAGCGGCGCGGTCGAGCGATCCGGATCGTAGAGGTGAAGGATCGCGGCCTGCGCGAACGTGTGCGCGCCGGCGTGCTTCTTCGTCGTCGGCAGAATGTTGCCGCCGGCGAACGGGTGCTCCGGGTTACCGTCGAGGTGGATCGGGCGACCTTCGTACGACGTCGCGACGAGCGCGTGGGTCGTGCCGCCGAGCTCGTATGCGGTCGCGTACTGCAGCGTCGTGCCGGGCGTCTGATCTTCGGGGCGCTTCGCGAGCGGGACGATCTCTTCCTTCTCGTAGCGCTGGCAGCCCGCGGCGACCGCGCCGATACCGGCGAGGCCCATCGACGAGCCCATCAGATGGAAGAAGTTGCGGCGCGACATCGGGTCGAGCACCGGCGCTTGATCGGCACCTGGCGCGAACTCCTTCTTCGTCAGGCCATCTTGTTGCCAGGCGGCCGTGCCGTCGAGCTCGCGCAACGATTTCCAGTAGCCGTGCTCGGGAGTCGGCGGGACCGGGTCGATCTGGTTCGGCTCTTGATTCTCGGGTTCTTTGGACATCGTCGGCTCCCTACCTGTGGCAGGTGGAACAGTTGATCGGGGGTTTCACGCCGTTGCGCTTCTGGATCGTCGCGCCCTCGGTCTCCGAGCGATGCGGCATCGACGTCGGGTCGTCGTAGCCCATCTTCGTGATGTTCTCGGGCTCGCGCAGGTACGGCGTCGGATTCTTGTGGCAGTTGATGCACCACTCCATCGTCAGCGGCTTCGCCTGATAGACCTGCACCATCTGATCGATGCGGCCGTGGCACGTCTCGCAACCGACGGCCGCATTCACGTGCGCCTGGTGGTTGAAGTAGACGTAGTCCGGCAGGTCATGGACGCGCGTCCATCTGACCGGCTCGTTCTCGGCAAACGCCGCGCGAATCGGCGCGAGCTTGTCGGAGTCCTTCTTCACCTGCGAGTGACAGTTCATGCACGTCGTCGCCGGCGGCACCGCGGCCTTCGCCGCGCGCTCGACCGTCGTGTGGCAGTACCGGCAATCGATACCGAGCTCACCCGCGTGCAACGCATGGCTGTAAGGCACCGGTTGAACCGGCTGGTAACCGATGCGAATCGCTTCCGGCGTCACGCCGTACGCGATCAACACGATCAAATAAATCGGACCGCCGAGGACCAACAAGTTGATCCACTTCTTCAGCGTTTCGGTCCATTCGGGGAATTCGAATCTCGACATAGGTTCCCTGCTCGCTCAGCGGGGCGTTTTCATCACAGTTGGTCACCATTTCGCAAGGTTGCGCGGCGGCGAACATTGCGAGAGATGGGGCGGGATCTTCGACGCTCCGATGCACTGATCGCACGTCTCGTCGAAGACGTCGTTGCGGCAAATGCGCGCGCATTCCCGACGCGACAATTCACCACAGGCTGCATGCGGTGGGATGACGCACGGCGGCGCACGCCGCGGATCGAAGCGACCTCGCCTATCTA
>JBDUAS010000207.1:0-12836 GCA_040004535.1 Deltaproteobacteria bacterium | reverse complement strand
TCGAACCGGCTCTCGCCCTGCGGCATGCGCGCCCAGAACTTGCCGCCGAACCGGCACTGCATCTGGTAATAGCCGTGCTCGTTCGGAAACCGCTTCGGCAGATCCTCCTCGGGAACGCCGTCGAACAGACCGAACTGCTGCTCGCACAACAGGATGTGCTCGACCCGATCGGTGATGAACGGCTTCGCCAGCTCCTGCACCGCATCGGCGGTCTGGCGCGTGCGCTTGTACGGGCTGACCCACAGCCGGATGTGCGGCCGCTCGTCGCCGAGCTGTGCCTGATAGTACGCGGCGATCTGACGGCCGGCCTCGCGCGCTTGATCGACACCTCGCGGCGAGAGCGGCACCGCGTGATCGGCGGTGACCGCGTGGACGAGCGGATCGACGTTGCCGAGCGATTCACCGTGTCGCACCAGCAGGATTCGCACGCAGCGAGCTTACTAGCGGCGGCGGCGGCGCAGTAGCACCAGCGCCACGAACCCGGCGCTCGCGAAAGCGCCTGCGCCGTCACCTGTGCTCTGGCAGCCGCAACCCTTGTGCTCGATCGCGATCGGCGGCGTCTGGCCTTTGCTCGAGAGCAGTCCTGCCGACGGCACGTCCTTCGCGAGCAGCGACGCGAGCTGGATGTTGCCGCGCGGTGCGAACGCGAGGTTCGTCGCAGCGATCGGTGCGGCGATCTGTTGCGACTTGTTCGGGCCGCCCCACACGCCGCGCTTCGGCGCCTCGCACGAGAGCGTTCCGGTCCACGGATGAAGGATCACGTAGCGACCCTGAAAGTTGTTGTAGCCCTCGTGCGTGACCTTGTCGGACATCTCGCCATGCTCGTCGGGAATCCCGCGACCGCCCGCGATCGGTTCGACCGCGCGGAACACGAGATCGTCGTGGATGTCCTTACCGTAGCGCGCGTGCAACCGGGTCAGGGTGTACGAGCCGGCGTCCTGATACTTGGAGCCGATCACGTCGGCGCCGAACGTCTGGAGGTCGTTGCCGTCGAGCGTCGGGCCCGGGCACGGATCGCACGAACCGGCGTCCCACGAATATTCGGTGACGACCGCACCGGGATGATCCGCGAGCGAGTGATCGAACAGCGCGGCATAGAACTCACCGAAGCGGGTACGAACCTCGTCGGTGACCGGCAGGTTCGTCGGGATCGTGATGTTCGGATAGTTCGCGACCTCGTAGCGCGTGTTGTTCGGCGCGAGCACGTTCACGATCAGATCCTGCGTGCCGTGCGAGTTCGCGAGGCCGAGCCGGATCGGCAGCGTGAAATCGGGGCTGTCGTAGTTGAACCGCAGCGGCGACAGCGTCGCCATGCCGTGGTCGAACTTGACCTTCTTCGGATCGACCTTCGCGACGAACCACTTCATGCCCAGCTCGATGTACGGGCGGAGCAGCGGCTCGGCGCCCGGCGGAATCTGGTAGTGGTGATCGCGCAGCCACGCGTCGAGCCCGGTCGATTGCTCGGCCGAGAGCACCTCGATGTTGTACTCGCCGACGGAGAACCGCGCTTCGACGTGGACGTGGTACTCGTGGCGATCGCGGTCGTCGCTGACCGACTCGTCCTCCTCGACCGCGCCCGTCAGCGTCACGTTATTGTCGAGCTCCATGTTCGCGTACGGGCTGCACGGATCTTGTTCCCAGTACTCGACGAGCCGAGGCGCGCCGAGCGTGTCGACCTTGTCGAACAGCTCGCGCGGCAGCGTCTTGACCTGCGCTTGCTTGATCACCGTCGGCACCGGGACGACGAGCGCGAAGCCTTCGGGCGGGCCTTGATAGTTGTTCTCCATCGACAACACCGTCGTGGTGCCGTGGCGCATCAACACGACCTCGGTCGCGTTGTTGAACATTTCGGCTTTCGCGCCGCCGACATAGAAGCCGCAGAACGCGAAGATCGCGGGAGCCAGCATGATCGGTCACACGCATGGCGCGCGACTTCGATCTACGAAGATCCAAGAATGCGAGCGCCCATGGTGTCGAGCGGTGAAAAGATGAACAGCGTCGTCGTCGGCGCGAAGATCAATTCGCGCGCACCGCCGGGCACGTAGAGCTTTTCGCCGATCACCGCGCCGAGCGTGCCGGCGGTCGGCAGCGGCATGGTGTCGAGCGTGGCCCACACGTCGAGGATCGGGTCGTACGACATCGTGTAGCTGAGCGCGGACGTCGCCGCTTCGCCGCCCGCGCAGATCAGCTTGCTCTGGATCGTGCCGTACGCGCAGCCACCGCGCTGGACCGGCATCGGCGTCGCCGCCGTCCACGTGCCACTCGGATTCTGTTGCGCCGTCGGCAACACGTAGACGTCGCTCTGCGCCGTATCCGACGCGAGGCCCGACAAGCCGCCGACGACGACGAACGTGCCGTCGACCCGCCGCATCGCCGCGGGGTGCGAGCGCTTCGCCGGTAGATCCGGAAGCTGCGCCGTGCCGCACGCGGGACCGGGGCACCAGGTATCGGTCGAGACGTCGTAGAAGATGTTCGTCGCCACGGCATCGGTCGTCGCGGCACCACCGAACAGATAGATCCGCGGCGGTGCGACGACGACGGCGGCCGAGCCGCGCTCGAAGCCCGCCGGCATCGCCGCGATCGGGCGCCACGCCGGCGTCATGGCGCCGGTGTCGAGCGCGTACGAATCACCGCGCGCGGGATAGTCGTTCATGCCATCGGGCGTGCCGTCGAGGCCGCCGAGCAAGTACAGCGTCGTGCCGATCGCGGCGAGCTGGACGTGATGGCGCGCGACCGGTGCGTCGGGAAGCTGCGACCACACCATCGGCGTGACGAGCGTGTCGAGCACGTCGGTGCGCTTCGTGACATCGAGTCCCGCGGCCTGATCGGTATCGAAGCCGCCGACGACCGCGACCCGCTGGCCGAGCGCGGTCACCCCGGACTCGAGGCGCGCGACCGGCAGGTCCGGACCGGTCGACCACGGCGAGCTCGGTGCATCCGGCAGCGCTGCCGGTGAGCTGCACGCGGTCAGCGCCGCGAGCCCGAGCCACGTCTTGAACATCGACCAAGAATAGATCGCCGCGAGGTGTCGTGCGTCTTTGCTGGCGTGAGTCCTGTCGGCAGACCATGGATCGTCGCGGCGATCGTGATCTGCACCGCAGGTGCAGCCGCCGCCGAGACCCCATTCACCCCGTGGCCGCGGTGGGCGACCGAGGTCGGCTTCGGCGCGCACGTCAGCCAGATCGGCGCGCGCTCCGAGGGCGGTATCGACGGCGTGGTCGCGCTCGCGTACGGCACGGGTCGCCTGCAGCTGTTCGGCGAGGCGACGCTCGGCACGGCCGGATTCGACAACACCGCGACCACGCCGGCGCTCGACACCAGCATCGACGGCTCGCGAACGTGGCTCGGCGGCGGCGTGCGCTGGTTGGCGCGGCAGCTCTTCATCGAGCGCGAGCTGCTCGTCGAGATGGCATTGCACGCGCAGACCGGGATCGAGCGCTACACGTTCAGCGACGGCAGCAAGCCGATCCGGCCCGACGTCGCGGTCGGCGTCGGGGTCGACATCCGGACCCCGAAGCTCCACCAGCTGACGACCCGGATCGAAGTCCGGATCGTGTTCACGCCGAACGACACCACCGCGATCGCGTGCCGCGGCACGTGCGACCAGCGCGCGAGCACGACGCCAGGCCTCGACATGGGGATCACGTTCGCATGGTGAAGCTCGGCCTGCTCGCGCTGCTCCTCGCGGCCGCTGTCGCGCATGCGGATCCCACGATCGATCGCCGCGTCGGCTGGGACTTCGCCGTCGGCGAGCTCTCGGACAAGACGCTCGCGTTCGGCCTCGGCCTCGATCTCGATCAGCGCGTCGCCGGCGAGTGGTTCGTGACGGCCGCTTATCACTGGCGGTGGACCGAGCGCACGTTGACCGAGATGACGAGCGCCCCCGGCAGCGCGCAGGCGATCGACCTCGGCGTGCGCCGCCGGCTCACGTCCTCGCACCGGTTCGATCCGCTGACGTTCTTCGTCGACGGCGAAGCCGGTATCGGTGCGGAGCTCGCGACCGACGATTCGGGCTCGCGCACCGTGCCCGAGGCGTACGCCGGGCTGCGGTTCGGCTATCAGCTCACCGAACCGCACAGCTCGACGCCGCAGCGCGGGTTCGACTTCGACTTCGCCGCGCGTGCGATCGCCATCGATCATGGCCCCGCAGGGCACGCCATCGGAGGGATGTTCGTGATGACGATGGCGTGGGACGACTGATGAGTCAGGGTTTGAACTCGAGTGCCCCGATGTCAGCGACCGTTCCTTGCGGTCTACTAGGGTAGAATCCAAACAAGCAACGCACGCGTGATTTGGTGCGCAAAATGGTGTCGAGCCACTGCAATCGGTGTCTATCCCGCATTGCACACCACCATCGGGATCCGGTTGCGTGCACGCGTTATCGATGCAAACCAGGCCGCTCGCGCAACTTGAGCCAACCGGTAGATCTTGAGCGGCACAATCGTTTTGGCTTGTACAGCAAACCTCGGGGTTGCGTTTACTGCAGGCACTCAGAGACAACGCAGCCCACGGCCACGACCACCATCACGGACTTGATCATCGTCTCGATAGTAAGCGAGGTCGCGGGATGTTTAAAAGCATCGCTGCGATCGACGGAGCGGCTGCGAGGCTCTCTGAAGTGAGGTGAGCTTGGGACCTCGACGGCGCGACTTACTCGAACCAGGCGAGGACGGTGTAGTTCTTGAAGCCTGCATCATAGGGCGTCGCGCCCTGCGCGACCTTGATGTAGTACGTGCCTGCGGCGAGCGGACCGACGACGATGTCCTCGCCGCAGCTGCCGAAGAAGCCGCAGCTGAAGCCGCCATCGCTGCCGTCGTTCACGCCGCCATCGTACTCGCCGCCAATGGCCGTCGTCGTGCCATTTGTGGTGACGTCGACCGCGGTGTCGGTCGAGTCGTCATCCGCCTGAGCGATGATGTGGATCTTCTTCGACGCGTGCGCCGCATCGATCACGAGCTTGGTGAGGTCCGTGTCGGCACCACTCGCGAGCGACGCGCCAGTGACCTGGAACGGTACGGCCGTCGGGACCGCAGCGCCCACGGTCGTGTTATCAGCCGGCTCGGTCGGCTCGGCGAGAGACGCGAGCGCCTCGGCGACGGGGGTGAGCGAGACGGAGTAGTTCCCGACGCCCGCGGTGTCGAACACCACGACGTTGACGGTCTCGGCCGCGGTCACGACGGCGTGCAGGCCACCGACGGTCTGCGACCACTTGCCGCCCTCGAGGATACCGACGGCCGGCTTCCCGTTCGCCGCGTTGGTGCCGCTGATCGAGCCGGTCATGTGGATGAGGCCCGCCGGTGCGGCGAGCGAGTACCACAGCGTGTCACCGGCGTTCATGATCGTGCCCGGCGCAGCCGCGCCCGACGTCATCGCCGTCGCAGCGCGCGCCTTGATGTCGACGTTCGAGATGACCGACGTGACCTGCGCGGCCGTCGCGCCACTGGCGACGGTGAGCTTGCCTGCGGCCGCGTCGCCGTCGATCTCGACCACGCCCTTTAGCTCGTATGCCGTGCTGGTCGACGCATTGGCGATGAAGTTCGTGCCGGCGGGGCCGGTGAACGTGACATTCGCGAGGCCGCCGTTGGCGTCCGCGGTGAGGTCGAACGGCTGGTCGAAGTCGTGGTTGATGATCACGAAGCCAGGGCGGCCGCCTTGCTCGACGCCACCGGTGAACTGCGCCTCGATCGGCGACACCACCTGGAACGCCTGCTTCAGCGTGACCGAGCCGTTGCTCGCAACGGTGACGTCCTGCGGGCCGGTGGCCGCGGTCGCGTCGATCTTGATCTCGGCAAACAAGTCGGTCGGGCTCGCTACCGTGACGGTCGACACGGTGACACCGGCGCCGAAGTTGACGACGGCGCCATCGGCCCAGTTCGTCGCGTCGCCACTGATCTCCACGCGGAGATCGCGGCCGGCGAAACCCTCCGCCGGGAACACACCGCTCGCCGACGGGGTGGTGCTATCGCCACCGCAGCCAGCCACCACAAAACCAAACACCAAAGCAAATCGAAGGTTACGCATGAAGACCTTTCTGAAGGGGCGCCACAAATTGCACGAACCCGTCGCTGCGTAAACGAGAAAATGTGTTACGTCCCTCGATGAAATGGTCCGGCACCAGATCGTCATGCAGCGCGCGGACTTCGAGCTGACGCTCACGCTGCTCGATACGAAGCTGATCATCCACGGCGGCGAAACCCGGCTCGAACAGGAGTTCGCCAGCGAGGCCGCGCTCGTGGAGCACGCCCTGCGCGTCGTCAAGCTGCGCCAGGCGGAGGGCTATCGGGTCATCGGCGAGCGCAAGGACGACCAGATCGTCCTGCCGCCCGAGCCGAAGACCGCCGCCGAGCCCGAAGCAAAAGCGTAGTCCTACGCTTTGTCGGGCCACAGCATCTTGAACGCGTGCATCCAGTCGTTCCGCATGAACCCGGGGATGCACCACAGCTGACACAGCGCCTCGATCGGACGCGCTGCTTCGACGCCACCCATGTCGAGCGCGTCCCAGCCGAACTGCTTCAGGATCTCGGTCGCGCGTTGCTTCGCACCCGCGTCGTTGCCGCAGATGAACATCGTCGGCGTCGCCGGTAGCTTCGGGTTGACCATCAGCGCGCTGCCGACCGAGCTCCACGCCTTGACGAACAACGCCTGCGGCGCGGCCTTCTGGAGGTGCTCCATCAGCGAGTCGTTCTGCTGCGTGAAGTAGAGCAGCACGCCGTTCTGCGGCGGCGCCTCCGCGATCGGGTTCGTCGTGTCCATCACGAGCTTGCCCGCGAGCTCCGCGGCGCACGACTTGACGACCGCCTCCGCGGCGGTGCCCTTGAGCGCGGTCACGACGACCTCGCCCCACGCAGCGGCTTGCTGGAACGTCCCCGTCGACGCGTCGCCTTTCGCGCCTTGCTTCCACGCGTCGAGCTTCGCGGGCTCGCGCGAGCCGCGCATCACGGCGTGACCGTGCACGAGAAACCCATTGGCGAGCGTGTCGCCGACCGCACCCGAACCGAGGATCGCTACCTTCATGCGGCTACGCTAACGCGTCGGCCAGCGGCGGTCTTCAGGTAGAACGCCCAGGTTCCGATCGACCTACCGTAATGGCGAGTGATCCAAGCCGGGTTCCACGCGCGGCCGTAGCGCTCCCGACCGGGTTCCTCGAACATCTCGAGCGACGGCACCTCGTCGACGCGGCCGAGCCCGCGCAACAGGATCGCGGCGGCCGAGAACGGGCCGATGCCGGGAATCGCGAGCAACGCGTCGCGCGCGGCGGCGTACGGTGCCCCGACGAGGAAGTCCTCGCCGATCCGGTGAACCTCGCGGACGACCGTCGCGATCCGCTCGGCCTTGCCGCTGTGGCCGATCGCGCCGGCGATGTCCGCCGCACTGAGATGGGCGAGGTCGGCGAGCTCGGGCATCGCGCGCAACGTGCGGTCGCCATGCTCCACTGCGAAACCGAACCGAGCGAGGAAGCGCTGCTTGTACGTCGCGGCGACCTTGATCGGCGTGCGCTGCATCATCACGCAGTACACCGCGATCTCTTCGAGCCCGAGGAACCGGACCTGATGAAGGCCGTGAAGCTCGCCGACGACCGACGCCATCATTGGATCCGCGGCGGCGAGCGCGTAGAACGGGCGCAGGTCATCGCGCGCGCCGACCAGATCCGTCGCGCGGCGGATGATGTGCTCCGGTGCGCCGTCGGCGACCGTCAGCGTGAGCTGACCCTCGGGTGCTCGGAGCTCGCACGCCCACGCGACGCCACGATGGGCGAACGCGGCGACGAGCCGGTCGGGCTCGACGATCGCGGCCGTCTCGAGCGGCGCGAACCGGCACGAAAACGCGAGGGTCTGATCGAACGAGAAGGGCTGGACGGTCGGGATGGCGAGCTTCATGTCCACCTGGTACCGCCCGGTTATGTCAGCCTAGTGTCAGGTTTGATAGAGCGACGCGGACCTGTGAGCTGTGTCGCTCGACCGCGTCCCGTGGGGGGCGCACCCGATCGAGCTCTCACCGTTCGATAGGCGGATACGCGCCGCCGCCGAGCGACGGCAGACCCGACGGCGTGGGCGGTGGCATCGCCGCGGGCGGCGAAGCGACATCGCGCGGCGGCGCTTGCATCGGCGGAACGTCGTCGTGAACGAGGCGCAAGAACCGGATCCCGCACGCAGCCCACGCGCCACCGTAGACGAGCAGTGACGCGCCCGCGAACCGACCGAAGTCGCCGGACGAGCCCTTCGCGAACAGCGCCTGGAACACGAGCACGAACGCGGTCATGCCGAGCAGCCCGGTGATCACGAGGTTGTAACCACCGAACAGCCGGCGCGGCGCCGCATACTGGAGCTGGTTGGTCTTGGTCAGCATCGCGAGATGCGCCGCGAACAGGATCGCGGCCGGCACGAACAAGCCGAAGCCGACGCGATACGCATCGCCTTTGTCCTCACCCGGCATCTTCGAGAACATCGCGAACAAGATGATCGCGCAGCCGAACAGGCCGAGCTGGAACGCGAGCATCCGGAAGTACTCGAACGCGGTCTTGAGGCCGAGCTGTGGATCGACGACGGCGTCGCGATGCGCGCGCCAGCGAGCGATCGGATACAGCACGAACGGCCCGGAGATCAGCATCCACAGCAGCAGCGGCCCGACCACCATCATCGGCCCGAGCAGACGCACCATCTGGAACGGCGAGACCCCGTAGTCGTCCATGTGGGTGAGCGTACACGCAAGTTCGCCGAAACCACCGGGCCACCGAAGCTGTCGTAAGCCCATGGGCCGGTTCGCCATCGTCGCGCTGCTGCTGTGCGCGCACGCGGCTTCGGCGGAGCCGGCCACTCCGACGGCAAGCGACGACGCCGAGGCCGATCGTTCCGATCGTTCCGATCGTTCCGATCCTTCCGGGCCTGTCGCCGAGCCACCGCAGCCGCCCGAGGAAGCGCGGCAGCCGGCGCCACACTGGTTGGCAGGCCGCCTCGACCGCATCACCGCGAAGCTGGTCGTGCGTTACCACCTCGCAACGGTCGGCCCCAGTGGCTTCAATCGCTTCGAGCTGACGTTGCCCGACAACGGCGTCGTCACGGGTGCGGTGGTGGTCGCCGACGGCATCGCGCACCGGCTCGCGTTCGACGCCGCGGATCGAGGGACCGCGCAGTTCGAGACCGTGCTCGCGAAGCCGGCGGGGCCGCGCCGGCGCTGGGAAGTGATCGTCGAGAGTCGGTTCAGCACCTCGGTGCAGGTCGATCTCGCGGTGCCCCACTCGGCACGGTTGACGATCGATCTCGAGATCGACGCTCCGACGTGCTTCAGCCACGGCACGCGCTACGCGTCGGTCGATGCAGCGTGGCACGCGTCGATCGATCGCGCGCTGCGCACCCGCACCGCGACGCCCGACGGCTGTGTCGCGCGCCCGAACGACGAAGGTGGGACCAGCGTACCGAAGGCATGGATCGCGTTCGCGAGCGAAGACGGCATGTGGCGCCCCGCCGGCGAGCAACGCGTCGTCGTGCGCGGCGAACGCGTCGATGTCGATCACGGTCACTTCGCGCGGGTCGAGGTCAACCTCGCAAACGCGCTGACCGAGGTGCCCGGCGATCTGCATACGGTGTTCGTGATCGACGCTTCACGCTCGGTGACCCAGACCGAGCGCGAGGCCCAAGCCGCGGTCGTCCAGTCGTACGCGCGGCACGCGCCGGGCTCGCAGATCCAGATCATCGCGTTCGCGCGCAAGGCGCACGCGCTCCTGCCGGGATGGACCCGCGCCGGCGACGCGCAGCTCGCGGGACTCGCCACGCTCGCGGCTGCGAACGGCTCGAACGTCGACACCGGTCTGATCGAAGCGGCGACGTGGCTCGCGCGCACCGAAGGCACGCGGCGGATCGTGCTGTTCGGCGACGAGCGCCTCGGCAAGCGCGTCGCCGGACTCGCGGGGAGCGTGTTACTCGGCGTCTTGCCACACAGAACGCTCGTCCACGTCGTCGCGCTCGATGCCGCCCCGCCGCCGAAACAGGATGGCCAGCACGCGCGCCCACCGCTCGTCGAGACGCCTGCGAACGCGATCGTCCGAGCCGACGACATCGCGTTCGCCCAGCTCGCGCGCGATACCGAGGGCCTCGCGGCGCGTGCGGAGCTGATCGACGGCCGCGTCGACGCGAAGAAGCTGGTCCGGCCGATCGCGCTCGAACAGATCTCGGTCCATGCGGCGGGCTGGGGCGCCATCACGGTCGACGGCAACGAGACGTCGTGCACCGGCGACCTCGCAGAGGGCAGCGCGTGCGCGTGGTTCGGTGCCGACGATCCCGACAAGGGCGGCTCGGTGCTCGCGCCAACCATCGCGATCGACGGCCTCCTGTGGAATCACCACGTCCTCCGCACGATCACGCCCGACGCCGGCCAGCACCAGTTGCTCGCGCGCATGCTGACCGGCTTCATGGCGAACCTCGACGATGCCGCGCACGACCTCCAGGTCGCCGCGCATGCGGTCAACGAGGCGTGGGTGTTGTACGGCGCGTGGGGTCCCGAGGACGGCTACGCCGATCAAGCATTCGCCGACATCTCCGGCGGCATCTGCGGCTGCGACGAGGGCGGCCTTGGAGGTTTCGGTTTCGGCAGCGCACCGCGCGTGCACATGACCGGTCCGTCGATCGCCACGCAGCTCGATCGCGCCGTCGCTGGTTGCCACCTCGATGCACGCGTCGAGATCTCGATCGAGCTGACCGAGAACGAGATCGTCGACGTCAGCGTCACCACGCCTCGCCCGGAGTTGCGCGATTGCGTGACCGAGGCGGTGTGGAACACCGCGCTGTTCGTCGCCGAGCCGAAGCCGCACGCGTTCGAGACGATCACCCTAGGAGCGTGATTCTCGGCGCACGCTGCGCCACGTGCGCAGCGCCCACGCTTCGTCGGTCTTCTTGCCCTTGAGCGTCAAGATCGCGACGTGCGGCGCATCCGCGACGAGCCCGTGCACGATGTGGACGTAATCCTCGTCGGAGGTCTCCGCGCGGCCGTGGCGGGTTGCATCGACGAACCGATCGATCACCGGGCGCTGCTCGGGTGCCACCGCGAGGAGCTTCGCCGAATCGGTCTCGCCATGAGCGGTGAGGCTCGTGAACTCGATCGCACGCTCGCCATCGCTCGCGAGGTAACGCGTGTGATCGTCTTCCCACCGCCCCGCGAACGCGCCGGGCACGCGGACGATCCAGTCGCCGGTCAACGCGATGTCCATGTCGAGCCGGCGATAACCGATCGTGCTCTTGCGACTACCCGCGTGCTTGTAGACCTTCTTAGCTTCTTCGTCGTCGCGGCCGAGGTAGCGGAGTAGCTCGGCCCACGCCTCGTACGGCAGCTCGGTGACGCCCGCGCGCTGCGCCGCCGCGAGCTCGGCTTCGACGCGCTCCATCAACGCGGTCTCGGCGTCGTCGATTGGCTCGCGCCACGGTACTTCTTGCCACATCGCGACGAGTGCACTCGCGAGGTCGCCGTAGCCTTTACCCGGCTTCGCCCAAGGAAACGCCTCGAGCGCGCGCGCCGGGTCCGCGAGGACGGCCTCGCGCCAGGCTTCGTCGCGCGGGCCCACCGCGGTCAACACCGCCGCGTCGCTGACGAAGCTGTACGCGCCCGACAGGCCGACCCACAGCTGGTCGTCGCCTTCGGCGAGCTTGGCCGCGAGCCACTTGCACATCCCCTCGGTCGGATCTGGCTCCGGCTCGGTCCACACGAAGTCGAGCTCGTCGAGGACGGGTTGCAGCCGCTCGAGGACGTCCGCGTGGTAGCCGGGCCCGAGCGTCGAGGTCTGGGCCTTGACCGAGAGCTCCGCATCCGGTCCGACGACGAGCTTCGCGGCCGGGGCGCGCGGGTGAAACGTGACCTCGGCGACGAACCGATCCTGCTTCTTGAGCTGGCGGCTGGTCGTCCGCTTCATCCGCATCAAGAGGAACGCGAGCTGCTTGCCGACCTCGTTCGGATCCGGTGCGCGTCGGAACAGGCCCTTGCCTTTTCGGCTGCGCGCACAACGGTCGATGCCAAAGCCCACGCGGCGAGGATACGGTACGATGGCGGCCGATGGGACGACTGCACACGTTTCTCGCGTGCGCGCTGGTGATCGTCGGCGTGTCTACGCGGGCACGTGCCGAGGAGCCGAGCCCGCAGCAGAAGATCGCGATGATGTCGAAGCCGTCGGTGGTGCGCGTGTGGGGCGCGTACATCGGCACGTTCGATCTCGCCGGCAGCAAGATCACGACCGGCATCGGGGGCACCGGCACCGGCTGGTTCATGACGCCGGATGGCTTTATCGCGACGAACGCTCACGTGGTCGCCGACATCAAGAACGGCGAGGACGTCGCGAAGGCCGCGCTGCTCCAGCAGCTCTACAAAGATATCCAGAAGCAGTACGGCGCCGAGCTCGCGAAGATGACGCCGGCGCAGATCGATCTCGTCGAGAAGAGCATCAAGCTCGTCAGCATCGAGGCCCGTCACTACGTCGTGATGCCGGACGGGACGAAGCTCGACTACGACATCGTCGAGTACGGCAAGCCGGGCACCGGCAACGATTGCGCGATCATCAAGGTCAAGATCGAGAACGCTCCGACGTTGCCGATCGGCGACTCGACGAAGTCGCAGGTCGAGGATCACATCGTCGTGCTCGGCTATCCCGGCGTCGCCGACTTCGCGGATCTGCTCGACGAGAAGTCGCAGCTCCAGGCGTCGGTCACCGACGGTGCGATCTCGTCGCTGAAGAAGGCGGCGAGTGGCGAGCAGATCCTCCAGATCTCGGCGCCGATCACGCACGGCAACTCCGGTGGCCCGGCGATCGATCAGCACGGCAACGTCGTCGGGCTCGCGACGTTCGGCAACGAGGGCGA
>JBDUAS010000475.1:0-3804 GCA_040004535.1 Deltaproteobacteria bacterium | reverse complement strand
GCGTCGATCACGACGTCCTCCTGGAGCTCGTGCATCTCGCCTTCGACCATCATGATCGCGTCCTTCGACGCCGCCACGATGATGTTCATGTCGGACTTCTCGAGCTCGGCGAACGTCGGGTTCGCGACGAACTGACCGTCGATGCGGCCGATCCGGATGCCGGCGAGCGGGCCGGCCCACACGAGATCCGAGAGGTGCACCGCGCACGACGCCGCGGTCATCGCGAGCACGTCGGTCGCGTTCTCTTTGTCGAACGAGATCACGTTCGCGATGATCTGGGTGTCGATGAACCAGCCCTTCGGGAACAACGGGCGGATCGGGCGATCCATCAAGCGGCAGATCAAGATCTCCGCGTTGGTGGTGCGGCCTTCACGGCGGAAGAAGCTGCCCGGGATTTTGCCGGTCGAGTAGAACTTCTCCTGGTACTCGCAAGTCAGCGGCATGAAGTCGATGTCGCGCGGATCCTTGGAGCCCTGCGCGGTCACGAGCACCATGCTGTCGCCGCAGCGGATGACGACCGAGCCGCTGGCTTGCTTCGCCCACTTGCCGGTCTCGATAACAATTTCCTTGCCGCCAACGATGGCGGACTCACGTACGTAAGGCATTCACGTGTCCTTCTGAGAAGTCACGTCGCCGGGTCCTTTGACGACCGGCCTGCCTGAACCCTCTGTCCAACTTCACGAGCGGCCCCCCCGAAAGGAGATAAACCCTGGCTCGTGACTCTCGACGGAACGATCAAACCTGCGCGATCTCTTAGATATCCTGCGACGCTACAGTTACTTGGTTGTGGCGCGAGGTATCGCACGTCCACAGACTGATGCCAAGTGGTACCGTTTCGGTAGGGATGAAGACCGAGACGCCCGGTTGTTTGGACGTGAAGTTGGCGATCATTGCCAAAGATCCAGCAGGTTGGCTGGCGGCGCTTGCCGAGGTCGGGACGCTCGACGAGGAGCGCGAGGACACCGGCTGGCAGATCCGCTGCGTACGCACCGGAGCGAAGCTCCAGGGCCTCGATCTCCGCGTGCTCGGCTACGTCGGCGCCCCGACCGCCGACGTCCGTATCGGCTTTGTCGGCGCCGACCGGATCGTCAGCGATGGCACGACGGAGATTCCCGACGTGTCGATCGCGGATGTGCCCCGGATCGCCGGCCCGGCGGCGAAAGAAACGCTGATGACCGCGCTCAAGGACGCGTTGCGCGAAGCGGCCAAGAACACGCCTCCAGCTGAGACCTGACCCCTTAGTCGCCCTTAGTCGTCGAGCGCGGCCCACAGCTCGGCGGCGAGCACGGGCTTCGCCAGACACCTCGCGATGCCCGCCGCGCGACACGCATGTTCGGCGGCCGGTGACGACGACGAGCTCATCGCGATCACGGACGTTTTCAGACGCGTCGACGGCACGAGCTGGGCGTCGATCAACAAGCGATCGCACGCGTTGGCCTCGATCCGCGCGATCGCCTCGTCGACCGTGACCAACGCCGGCGCGTGACCGCGCAGCTCGAGCAGGCGGCGCAGCTTGAGTGCGCTCAGCTCGTTCGATTCGCAGATCAGTACCTTGAGCGGCTCGCGGACCCGTGAGCTCGTAGAGAGTGTCACGGTGATAAGAGACCGATCGCGGCCGCTCCGTTACGCGCGCTGCAGCGATACTGTGTTCAGCGACGGAGACCGAGGGTCTCGATCAGCTTCTTGTAGCGCTCGAGGTCGATGCGCTTCAGGTAGTCGAGCAGCGCGCGGCGCTGGCCGACCATCTTGAGGAGACCACGGCGGCTGTGGTGGTCCTTGTGGTTGTTCTTCAGGTGCTCGGTGAGGTGAGAGACGCGCTGCGAGAGGAGAGCAACTTGGACTTCCGGGGACCCGGTGTCACCCTCGCTCTGCTGGAACTTCTTGATCGTCTCTTGCTTGATTACGGTCGAAACAGGCATCTGAAACCTCAGTCGCCAACGGTCGCGCCCGACGTGGACGTGCTCCGTGGTCGCGCGCACTTTGCTGGTTTAGGGCCTTCAGGTCAAGGCGGGAAAGACCCGGTCGTAGATGATCTTGCCGGCCTCTGCATGGACGATCGCGACCACCTTTGCAGCCTCGTCAATTAGCTGGAATTGCGGGGCTTCCGGGATGGGCGGCAGCTGGTCGAGGCGGAGCTGGAGGCCCGAACGCACGAACGGAACGAGGTCGGTCGTCACGGTCACGGCGGGCAGCCGCAGCACGTACTCGATCGGTAGCAGGCGCGCCGGGTCGAGCGCGGTCAGCTGCTGGGCCTCGTCGATCGAGAACAGGCCGCTGCGCGTGCGGCGGAGCTCCGCGAGATATGCGCCGCAGCCGAGATCGCGGCCGAGGTCGTCGACCAACGAGCGGACGTACGTGCCCTTCGAGCACGCGATCTCGAGCGTCACGCGCGTGCCTTCGTAGGCGACCAGCTCGAGCCGATCGATACGGATCCGGCGCGGCGCGCGCTCGACCTCGACGCCGCGGCGCGCTTGCTTGTACAGCCGCACGCCGTCCTGCTTGATCGCCGAGTACATCGGCGGCACTTGGTCTTGCTCGCCGCGCCGGGGCGCGAGCGCCGCTTCGATCTGCGCGCGCGTGACCGCGCTCGCGTCGTGCTCCTCGGTGACGATGCCGGTGCGATCCAGCGTGTCCGTGACTCTGCCGAGCACGAGCTCGGCGCGATACGCCTTGTCATCGGCGAGCAGATACTGGGCGACCTTCGTCGCCTCCCCGAGGCACACCGCGAGCACGCCGGTCGCGATCGGATCGAGCGTCCCACCGTGCCCTGCCCGCTTCACGCGGAGCTGGCGCTTGACGTGGTCGACCGCCGCGGCCGAGCTCATCCCGGGCGGCTTGTCGAGGACGAGGACGCCGTTTAGGGTGTTGTGATCCACGTCGACAACGTCGTCATGCCCGTCGGATCGGTCATCTCGGTGCCCGCCGCGGGCATGTGGAGGTTCGACCCCGGGTCGGCCGTGAACCGGACGAACATGTCGGAGTCCGCTGGATTGCCCGGCGTGATGATGCACTCGGCGGCGTTCGCCACGTTGTTCATGTCGGGACAGTGCTTCGGCGTGCCGAGCGAGATCGTCGCGGGGTGACCGACCGCGGTGCGATACGCCGCCGTCATCGTGTGATCGTGAACCTCGCCGACGAGCATGCGGAGCTCCATCGGCACGATGTCGTGGGTGCCCGAGGTCGGGTTGTGGCAGTGGCTGCAGTTCGCGTGGATGTAGCCGAGCGCGGCGCGCGTCGACGCCGTGCCCTCGATCGGGAAGTACGTCGTGCCCGACGTCGGCGCGGTCGGGTTCACGGTCAGCGTGTTCGCGGCGACGAGCGATGCGAGCGTGGTCTCGCCGGGGTTGACCGCCGGCGCATCGAGCTGGATCGCGCCAAACCCGAGCACGCGGGTCGGCTTGAGGCCCTCGTGACACATCTTGCAGAACAGCCGGGAGGGAATGTCGTGCTGCGTGCCATTGGCATTCTGGACACCCATCGGGACCGCCGTCGTGTCGTCGTTCGTCGCGTTCCACTGATACGCGACGTAGAACCAATCCGCCGTCGTGTCTCCCGCACCGATCCGCATCACGAGCCGGGTCTCGACGCGCACACCGTCGCGCGTGAACTCCTTCCAGAACTTCGTCCCGACCGGGAACTGCCAGTGATCCATGTCGGACGTATCGATCTGGGTGCCTGGCGGCAGGTAGTACCAGCGGTGCTTGCTCGCGGTGTCGGCCCACAACGGGAACTGCGGCGTGTACTCGTGGACGTCGGGGCTGATCTGCGTGCACGCACGGTCGACGCACAGCCCGGTGTCGAACA
>JBDUAS010000474.1:0-3827 GCA_040004535.1 Deltaproteobacteria bacterium | reverse complement strand
GCTCGAGATCGAGGTTCGGGAGCGGCTCGGGGAGGAGCTTGCGGATCGCGACCTGGCCGCGCTGGCGGGTCGGCAGCTCGTCGGCGCGCAAGAACCGCGCGGGCTGCGGGGGTGGGGCCAGGAGCTCGTCGAGCCGGACCTCGAGTGCGGCCGCGACCTTGACGAGGACGGCGAGCGTCGGGTTCGCGCCTCCCGACTCGAGGTTCGTCCAGGTCGCGCGCGGGATCCCAGCGATCTTCGCGATCTGCTGCTGCGACAGGCCACGGGTCTCGCGGATCGCCTTCACGTTGTCGGCGAGGTGGTCGGTCGCGGTGGTTGGCATCTGGGCAACAGATTAGCAGACCCGATGACACGTTGGCCGAGCGGGTCTACCTAGGAACCATGCAGATCCAAGGACAAGGTGCGGTGGTCACGGGAGCGAGCCGAGGGCTCGGCCGCGCGCTGGCCGAAGCGCTGGCGGCAAAGGGCGCGCGGGTCGCGCTGGTCGCACGCGAAGCGGGCCCGCTGGCCGACGTGGTCGCGCAGATCCGCGGCACCGGCGGCATCGCGCACGCGGTCGCCGGCGATGTCGGTGACAAGCAAGCCGCCCACCGCATCGCCGGGCAGGTTCAGGGCCTGGTCGGTGATGTCGGCATCGCGATCCATAACGCGAGCACGCTCGGCCCGGTGCCGCTGCGGTTGCTACTCGATACCGAATGCGAGGACCTCGCGGCGGTGCTCGAGACGAATCTGATCGGCCCGTTCCGGCTGACGAAGATCTTCGTGGGTGCGATGGCGCTGCGTGGCGCAGGGACGATCGTCCACCTGAGCTCCGATGCAGCGGTCGAGCCGTATCCGCGATGGGGTGCGTACGGCGTGTCGAAGGCGGCGCAGGATCATCTGTCGCGGATCCTCGCGGCCGAGCTCGCCGACACCGGCGTGCGGGTGCTCGCGATCGATCCGGGCGAGATGGATACGAAGATGCACGCCGATGCGATTCCGGATGCGGACCGCGCGACGCTGCAGCGGCCGGCGGAAGTGGCCGCGAAGATCGTGGCGATGATCTCGAGTGCGGTCGTGAACACCGGCGCGCGGCTGAGCGTCCCGAGCTGGACGGTGACGCCGTGAAGCGCCGTTACTTCTGCCTGGTGCAGGCAATCTGGAGGTTCCGATGAAGTTCCAACGTCAGACGGTCCGCGTCGCGGACGCGTTACACCCGCGCGGCAGGACACTCGCGTTGAAGGCCGACGAGGTTTCCCGTCACGCGGTGCGGTTGGTCGTCGTCGATCGCGCGCGCAACGCGGTGCGGGTCGTGCCGTTCGGCTCGTTGCCCGAGCTGTTGCGCGCGGGCGATCTGGTGATCGTGAACGACGCGGCGACGCTGCCGGCTTCGCTGTTCGGCACGACCGCGCGCGGCGAGCCGTTCGAGCTCCGGCTGTCGGCGCCGATCGCAGGCAGCCGGCTGTACGGCGTCGTGCTCGGCGACGGTGACTATCACACGCGCACCGAAGATCGTCCGGCGCCACCGCGGATCGCGGTCGGTGATCGATTGCGCGTCGCAGCGATCGACGTCGTCGTCGAACAGGTCGCCGGCCGCCGGGTCACACTCATCGCGGCACTCCCCGGCGACGAGCTCTGGCAGCAGATCTATACGGCGGGCGTCGCGGTGCAGTACGCGCACCGCACGGAGCAGCTTCCGCTCTACGCGGTGCAGACGGCGTACGCGGCGCGGCCGTGGGCGGTCGAGATGCCGTCGGCCGGGCGGGCGCTGACCTGGGACGTGTTGCTGGGCCTGCGCCGCGCCGGCGTCCAGATCGCGACGCTCACGCACGCCGCGGGCTTATCGTCGACGGGAGACGAAGCGCTCGATCGCGCGTTACCGTGGCCCGAGCGCTACGAGCTGCCGGCCGCGACGCTCGACGCGATCCGCGCGACCCACGAGCGCGGCGGCCGCGTGATCGCGATAGGGACGACCGTCGTGCGCGCACTCGAGTCGGCCGCGCTCGAAGCCGAGACCCGCGACGAACCGCTGCAACTGGCGGCGGGCTCGGGCATCGCGACACTGCGGCTCGATCCGCGCTATCACCCGCGCATCATCGACGGCCTCGTCAGCGGCCTGCACGTCCCCGGCGAGAGTCACTTCGAGCTGCTGTCGTCATTCGCACCGCGCGCGCTGCTCGTCAAAGCGATCGCGCTGGCCGCCGAGCATGGCATGTCCGGCCACGAGCTCGGCGACGCCTGCCTCGTGCTCTAGCGCTCCCCGATTCTGTGGAGCAGCAGGATCTGACCGAGCGCCGCAGACACGGCGGACTCGGTCCGCAAGATCGGCGCGCCGAGCGAGCACGGCGTGAAGCCGCGCGCGACGAACGTGTCGAGCTCACGCTCGATCCAGCCGCCTTCCGGACCGATCGCCAAGACCAGCGGACCGTGGCGGATCACGGTCTCGATCGGCTTCGCACCGGGATGCGCGATCAATAGGCTCCCCGGCTTCGGCCGTCGCCGGCGGGGCCGGTCTTCATCGGGCTCTTCATCTTCATTGCGAGGCTCGGGTGCGGGCCACCGCGTATCGAGCAGCTCCATCAACCGCTCGTGCACCGCGATCGCCGGCAGGTGCGTCGTCGCGCCTTGCTCCGCTCCGATCCGCGCAGCCTGTGCGAGCGCGTCGGCCGCGAGCTTCGGCGACCGCAGGTAGCTCTTGTCGACCCGCCACGCGTTCGTCAGCGAAACCTGACGCACCGCGAACGCGGCGCAGGTCTCGATCACGCGCGCGAGCGCCTTCGGCCGCGGTACCGCCAGCACGAGCTCGAGGTCGAGCTGCGGCGCCGGCTCCGTGGTGCGGGCGAAGCGCAGCGTGATGCCGGTGGGGTCGTCGGCGACCACCACGCCGGTGCCGACCGCGCCGCCGACGATGCCCATCTTCACCGTCGAGCCGGGCGCGACGCCGAGAACCTCGCGCAAGTGCGCGGCGCGACGATCCGCGATCACGCAACAGTCGCCGGCGAGCTCGCTCGGCTCGACGAGCAGGAGGTTCACGCGCGCATCTTAACGCGGTAGGTTGCGGCCATGGCGTTCTTCCAGGACCCACCTCGCCTCGGCAACCAGTTCGACGACGACGCGCAGCTCACGTCGTGGATCGCGCGCTTCATCCCGGAGGCCGCGGGCGAGCTCCGCATGCTCGGCGACCTCGCGGTCGAGATGTACGGCAAGCAGCTGCTCGATCGCGAGAACGATCCGAAGCTGATCCAGTGGGATGCGTGGGGCAACCGCATCGATCGCATAGAGGTCTCGCCGCTGTGGCAAGAGGCCCAGGTGCTCGCCGCGAAGCACGGCATGGTCGCGGCCGGCTACGAGCCGCGCTACGGCGTTCACTCGCGCACGCATCAGTTCTCGATCATCCACGTGCTCGGGCCATCGCTCGACGTGTACTCGTGTCCGCTCGCGATGACCGACGGCGCGGCGCGCACGCTGATCGCGAGCGGCAATCAGGAGCTGATCGAGCGCTACGTACCGCTGCTGCTCACGCGCGACCCGGCGACGATGTGGACGAGCGGCCAGTGGATGACCGAGCGCACCGGCGGCTCCGACGTGTCGCGCAGCGAGACCGTCGCAAAGCAGGTCGACGGCCAATGGCGGCTGTACGGCACCAAGTGGTTCACGTCGGCGACGACGTCGCAGATGGCGCTCACGCTCGCGCGGCCCGAAGGCAACGCCGACGGCAGCCGCGGGCTCGCGCTGTTCCTCGTCGAGCTCCGCGACGCGAACGGCCGGCTGAAGAACATCCTCGTCAACCGATTGAAGGACAAGCTCGGCACGCGCAAGGTGCCGACCGCGGAGCTCACGCTCGACGG
>JBDUAS010000041.1:0-39177 GCA_040004535.1 Deltaproteobacteria bacterium | reverse complement strand
ATCGCGCGAGCTTCGACGGCCGCCGCTTCCTGACGGTCGCGCACTGGTTCCTCGACGCGGTCGATCCGCAACACCTCGGACCGGTCATCGGCGCACGCGCGCTGATGCTGCAGATGGCGACGCTCGACGTCATCATCCCGAATGCGAACACCGAGCTGTTGCAGCAAGTGACCGGCGCGCCGCGCCGCGACTATGTCGGCGAGCACGGGTTCCTCACGATCCCGGGCGAGCCGGCGTACTTCCCGGGCACGGCGGATCTCGCGTCGTTCCTGAGCGGGGAGCTGCAGCCATGAAGCGCGTCATCTCGATCTTGTGGCTCGCGTCCTCGGCGCATGCCGGTGGACTCGCCGTCGGCGATCAGAACGCGGTCTCGGCCGCTACCGGTGGCGCCGGTGCCGCACGCGCCGACGATCCGGGCGCCGCCTGGCACGATCCGGCCGCACTCGCGGACGGTGGCGGCTGGCGCGTCGGTATCTCGCTCGCACTCGCCCGGCCTTCGCTCGAAGCGCGCGCCGCCGACGGCAGCTGGTCCGCGGCGACGACGAGCGGCTGGTCGACGCCACCGCACCTCGATGCGAGCTTCGCGCACGATCACTGGGCCGCGGGCCTCGCGGTCGGCGTGCCGTTCGGCGGCGACATCACGTGGCCGACGATGTGGGAGGGCTCGTCGCAAGCGATCGCGACGAACCTCATGGTGATCCGCACGGCGCCTTTCGTCGCGTATTCGCTGGGCGCACTCCGCGTCGCGGCGGGCATGCACGTCGATGCGGGCCGGCTCCAGCTCGAGCGCGGGCTCGACTTCATCGACACGCAAGGCGACGTCCGCCTCGATCTCTCCGGCCACGGGATCGGCGTCGACGCGTCGGCCTACTACCAGGCGCGCTCCGATCTGGCATTCGCGCTGACCTATCGCGGCCGCACGCACCTGACGTTCACCGGGAACGCGAACTTCACGACGCCCGATGCGTTCAGCGATAAGACGCCCGACCAAGCCGCATCGACGGAGATGATCCTGCCCGACGTGGTCACGCTCGGCGCGCAGTGGACGCGTGGTGCGATCGCCGTGATCGGCGATGTCGAGTACACGCGGTGGAGCGCGCACGACCAGACCGTCGTCGCGTTCACCGAGCCGCAGACTCCGACCCAGACCGAGATCGATCAGTGGCACGACACGTTCGCCGTCCGCGTGGGTGGCGAGTGGACCCGTGACCAGCTCACGCTGCGCGGTGGCGCCTACTTCGATCCGACGCCCGTCCCGGCGGAGCACCTCGTGCCGACCTCGCCGGATGCATCGAGGATCGGCCTCACCGCCGGTGCGAGCTGGCGGTTCGCCGCGGGCTGGGCCGCGGACGTGTTCGGCGAGCGGATGTGGTTGCTCCGCCGCGATACGACGAGCACCGACACGATGCCGGCGAGCTACGGCGGCACCGCGATCATCGTCGGCGCCGGCCTTCGGTTCACGAAGTAGCCACGTACACGTACACGTACTCGTACTCGCGTCACATGCACGTGCTCGTGCTGAACGCGCAGCGACCGATCGCGCCCGGTTCGGATAGCGTCGTTGCGAGTCCTCCGGAATTCACGATTCTCGAGCTTCGAACAACCGCAACCGCGAACACTCGTTCGGACGAAGCGTGCACGTGACACGTGTACGTGTACGTGTTTAGAACAGGCCGGCCGGGACGGTCCAGTACGGGCTGATGTTGTCGTTCTTCTTGTCCTGGCCGGGCACCCACACCGGCGGCGAGCTCGGATCGATCACGCCGTTCATCAGCGCCTGCTTCGAGATCGCGCCGATCCAGATCTGCTTGCACTGCTTCACACCGTTCGCGACGCACGGCGTGCCAACGGTCGTGCCCGCGGTGACCTCGTGGCCGTAGTCGCGCTCGCTCGAGAACACGACCCAGTAGTAGTCAGTCGTCGAGCCCGGCGCCCAGTGCGGCCACGTCAGATCGTGATCGCCAGTGCCGCCGTTGATGTTCAACAGATCGATCGGCGCGCCGCCCGCCGGATTCACCAGCATGAGGCGCTGGCCGGCGGTCTTCGCGTCGGTGAAGTTGCGCCATGCCGCGCGCGCCGCGTTGAACACGATCCACTGGCCGTCTGGAGAGAACGACGGGAAGAACAAGTTGGTGTAGCTCTGCGCGTTCACCGTGATCGGCTGCTGGACGAGCACCGTCGGCGTGCCGAACGTGTGCAGGCTATTCGTGTACGCGTACGACATCACCGCGATCGAGCTGGCCGAGACATCGACCGACTGGCCCGTGCTCGCCGAGGCGAACGTCACCTGCGTGCCGTCGCTCGACCAGTCGGGCATCGTCGCGCCGTGGCCGGCGAGCGGCGTCACGCTCGACAGGTTCGACGGGACGGTCATGCCGTTGTCGGGGTTGATCAAGCTGAACGTGCCCGACATCGACGTCACGAGCGCGACCGACTGGGTGTCGTCGGGGAACGGGTTGCCCGTCGGCGCGAACGTCGTGTACGTGCCGGGAATCTGCTTGTTGTCGGCGTCGACGACCTCGTCCCACGCCGCCGTCTGATCGTTGTAGTGGAGAAAGCCCACCCACTCGCCGTTGCAGCTGCCCGCGACGCAACGGCTGTAACCGATGCGCGAGCCTGCGCGCGACAGCGAGTGGCAGCCGCTGCAGTTCGCCTTGACCGCGGTCGGTGCGTTCGTCTGGCCGAACGTCTGGCTCATGATCGAACCGGCGGACGATGACCACCAGTAGATCGCCGACGTATCGATCGTGTCGTGCGACAGGTTGAGCGTCACCGGCGCCGACACGTACTTGGTCTGCGGTGCGGCCTGCGCGAGGGCTTCGACGGTCACGACCAGCTTGTCGCCGACGGCTGTGTTCGCGATCGTGATCCAGTCTGCCTCGCTGTACGTGGTCTGCGGATCGGTCGTGTAGACATCGAGCGATGCGTACGTCGACGCGAGGTGGATGTGGAACAGGTCGTTGCTCGCCGTCGTGTACTGGAATTCGATCGACGGGATGTTGAGCGGCGCGACCGCTTGATCGATCGGATATTCGATCGCCGGCGTGTTCGCCGCCGACGTGCCGGTGGTCGCGGAACCGAAGATCTGATCGGAGTTACCCGGTGCGGTGCCGGTGACCTGCGTGCCGGTGAGGTTGATGTTCAGCGTCGCATTTCCCGTGCTCGCGCCGCACGTCGCGGTCACCTGCGTCGAGCCACCGTGGGGAAACGCGTTGAACGTCGCGTCCGTGAACGCACCGAACATCGCGTCGGTGTCGAGCGTGCAGTGGCTCGTGATGTCGTGCTCGCCGGTGCTATCCGTGCCGAGCACTTGATAGTCCTGCGCGGCGGTGCCACCGAGCGGCACGACGAGCGTCACCGGATCTGGAACGACGCGCACCGACGAGTACGTCATGCCGCCGTCATCATCACCACCGCCGTGATGCGCGCAGCCACCCGATGAAGCGATCGCAGCGACGAGCGTCGCCGCGACGAAGAATTTCCCCATGACCAAATTCTACGGCGCTCGATCAAACACGCGAAAGGGGACGGTTGTCCCCAGCAGGGCAGCAACGGGGTAGCCGCGCTCGCGGCCGCGCACATGTATGTCTAGTGCTTCGTCATCCGCAGCTGCTTCGCCCGTGCCTCGATCTGCGCGCGCTTCTTCTTCAACTGCTCCAGGCGTTGCGACACCGCGTCGCGGGCCGAGCGTGCGGCCTCAGCGCGTTTCGCAGGATCGCCGCTCCGCTGGGCGCGGGTCAGGCCGTCGATCGTGGTGCGGTCGATCACCTCGCCGAGCACGAACGTGGCCTCGGTCTCGAAGCTGTTCGAGCTGTTGTTGTTATTGAAGTTGCCGCCGTCGCCGCCGCCGCCGGTGCTCGTAGATCCACCCTGCCCCGTGCCCTGGCCCGCGCCGCCACCGATGCCGTTCGTCGGGGTCGCCGAATCGGCGGCGCCGCGGTCGCCGCTCGAGTGCTGGACGTTGCGGTGCGGCTGGTCGTCTTCGGCGAGCATCAGGTCCTTCGCGCGCTCGTTGTGCTTGCGCAGATCCGCGACGTGCGCGAGCTCGCCCGCCTGCGCGTCGAGCCCGGCGACCTGATTCGCGAGCTGCTTCTCGGTCTCCGCGATCGCCTGCGCTTGCTGGTCGAGCTCCTCGGGATCCGCGAGCGGATCGACCTCGGCATCGGGCAGCACGATCTTCTTCGGCGCCGGACCGATCGTGGCGGTCACCTCCGCGCGCAGCTTGGCGAGCTCGCCCGCCCGCGGGCCGGTGGCGGTCGGCTTCTCGCGATCGATCGCGACGACGAGCTCGCCCCGTGCCTGGACCAGTGCGCGCGCCGCGCCCGCGAGCTGGGTGTTCAGTGCGGACAGCTGGTTCGCGGTGTCTGCCGAGTCGGCGAGCGTCTGGCGCAGCTCGCGATCGCGACGCCACGACGGCTTCTGCTTCTTCAGGCCGTCGACCGCGGCGAGCTGATCCTGGTAACGCTGCGCGACGGTCGAACGCTGCGTCGCCAGCCGGCCGACATTTTGCTCGTCCGAGCGAACCTTTTGCTGTGCGGCCTGAGTCTGTTGCACGGACTGGCCCCAAGCGATCGCCGGCCGGATCGCCGGAATGGCGAGCGCCAGGACACACGTCAGGTACAGACCACGCAGCGACATTGCTACTTCCTACGGGGTAGTAGCACCCCACGTGCCACGTCCAAGTCCTGGCGAGGCGCCGATTTACCCCAGCTCCCACCCGTAGATCGTGGATCGCGAGCCACGCCTACCCTCAGTTTTCTGAGGGTGCCCGTTCGGCCTCGAGCCGCAGGACCAAATAACGGAGTGCCGCCGTCGCATGCGTGGCGATCACCGCGAGTGCGGGCTCGCCTGGCTTTTCCCACACCAGGTAGTCGCGCGCCTCGGCGTCGACGGGCGCGTGGTAGCGCAGCCGGCGCAGCTTGCAGCCGTCGAGCTCGAGCATGTCGCCGTCGAGTCGAATCGACGCATCGAGCGGGAGGCCGTACTTCGACATCACGCGGTCGACCGCGAGGAACGACAACGCCCCGGTCGCTTCCTCGTCATCGCTGATCCGGAGCCGGTCGCCATCGAGCGCCGCGTAGGTCCGCGCGTGACGGCCATCGCCCAGGATGCGCTCGTCGAGGAGCAGTCGGGTTGCCATCGCGGCCATCCTACAGGAAAGTTGCTGGATGTCCCGGCTGCTCGCGGTCGCGAGCTTTTGGATCGTCTTTGGCGGATGCGGTGGTGGCAGCACGCAGGAGATCGAGCGCCCGAAGGTCGACGTGACGAAGAGTCTGCCGGCGACGCTCGAAGCGGCGCATCCGAGGCGCGGCGATCCGCGCGCGTTGCACGTGCACGTCTACGCCGACACCGGCGTGCGCGCGCTGCCGCACTGGAAAGAGGAGCTCACCGATCAGCTCGACTACGCGGGCCAGCTGTTGTCGCCATTGCTCGGCGTACGGCTCACGGTCGATTCGATCAAGGATTGGAATCACACCGGCAACGACGTACGCGAGGCGCTCAAGGCGCTGAACGAGGTCGAGAAGCCCGATGACGATACGGTCTGGGTGATCGGCTACATCACGCAGGGCGATGCGGCGCAGCGCGCGTTCTCGGAGCTCGGTGCCGGCGACTTGCTCGGCCGCCGCGTCGTCGTGCGCGCGTGGGCGGAGAAGCCCGAGACCGAGCTGGTCGCCGCACGGCTCCCCGATGTCGAGGGCGCGGCGCGCACGGAATTGATCGCGGCGCACGAGCGGCACAAGCAGACGGTCGTGCTGCTGCACACGCTCGCCCAGACGCTCGGCGCGATCGACGAAGCGGATCCGACCTGGATCCAGCACCCGCTGTACTCTGCGAAGCAGTCGACGTTCAGCGAGCGCAACCGCGATCTCATGCAGCTCGCGATCGACGCGCGCCTCGGCGGCGGTACCGACCAGGTGATCGCGCACGATCTGCTCGAGGCGATCGAGAAGAGCGACTGGGGTGGCTGGGTGCCGAACAGCCACGACGATGTCGTGAAGACGCTGCGCAACATGCTCGACGCCGCGAAGGCCGGCAAGACCGCGGCCGACGTGCCGCCCGCCGCGTACGAACAGTTCGATCGCGTGCGCGAGCTCGCGAAGCGCGGCGAGTTTTCGCGTGGCCTCGCCGAGCTCGACAACTTGATGCAGGCCTACCCCGGCAACCCGGCGATGCAGGAAGAGAAGTGCGAGCTCATGCTCGCGAAGCCGACGACGCCGCCGGGGACCAGGCCCGCGCCGAAAGGCGCACCGCCCGCGCCGAAAGGCGCACCGCCGCCCGTGGTCGAGCAACTCGCGGTCACCGAAACAGCGACGCGCCAGGCGTGCGCGCGCGTGTCCGAGCTCGCGCCCGGCGATCCGTCGCCGCACCTCGCGGTCGCAGAAGCGCTCCTCCACTTGCCGAAGCCCGACGTCGCAGGCGCGCGCGCCGAGCTCGTCCAAGCCGCGACGAAGATCGCGAACCTCAAGACCGGCCAGCCCGAGGCATGGAACAGGTTGATCGCGCTCTACGCCGGCATCAACGCGCTGACCTGGACCGAGGACGCGATCGCCGCAGCCAAGGCCGACAAGCATCCCGCCGCGGCCGAGATCGCGCAAAGCCGCGTGCGCTACGGCGTGCCGCGCGGCGCGAAGTTCGTGAAGCCCGAGGACGAATCCGCACTCGTCACCGAGACGCGCGCGGCGATCAGCGCGATCGGTGCCGGCAAGCTCCCCGAAGGCGAGCGCATGATCGCGGCCGCCGAAAAGAAGTGGC
Organism: Deltaproteobacteria bacterium; assembly: GCA_040004535.1. Lineage (GTDB taxonomy): Bacteria > Myxococcota_A > Polyangia > Haliangiales > Haliangiaceae > JABFXX01. The sequence goes on along the minus strand of JBDUAS010000041.1, from coordinate 32,424 downwards.
GCGGTGCGCCGGGCCTCGAAGCGATGCGCTGCGACCTCGCGTTCCGCCAGAGCAACCTAGACGCCGCGCGCGCCGCCTGCGCTCGCGCACTCGCGGTCGATCCCGATGAATCGTGGGCACTGTATCTCTCCGGCGTGCTCGCGCTCAAGGACACGAGCGCCTCGGGAACCAAGACCGGGATCGAGCGCCTCGAGCACGCGATCACCGTCGACCCCGAGCTCGGCCAAGCGTGGCGCGCGCTCGGCAAAGCCTACGCCCGCGCGCACGATCAAGCGGCGCACGACGACCTCGCGCAAAAGTACCAGGCCAAGTTCAGTCAGGCCCTTCCCTGAAAGCGGCGTACCACAAGGTCACGAGCTCGCCGCTCACGAACTTCGCCGCTCACGAGCTTGGTCGGCGACCGGGGGTGGCGTAGGCGGCGGTGGCGGCGGCAGCGTGACGCGCACATCGACGGAGACATCGGGGCAACGGTCGTGCCGTGGCTCAACCCAGCGGAACGCCGAGCGAACCGAGAACGCGCGGTCACGTTGGAAGTGGCGTCAGCGTGCGGGCGCGACCACGCCACCCCCGTATAATCGGTCCGTGAGCTTCTTTCGCCGGGTGTTCTCCGCCGACTATCGAGCCGCGGTCTCGGCCGAGGCGGCCGGGAACGTCGACCTCGCGGCGGAGCGCTATGCGCTAGCGGGGGAAGCGGACGGCGCGGTGCGGATGCACATCGCGCGAGCGGCACGTGCGGGAACGCGGCAGGCGGAGATCGCCGCGCTCCGCGATGCGATCCGGTGGGCCGGCAACGAGCCGGGCCTGTTGAAGATGGCGGCGAAGGCGCTCGGGCGAGCGCTGTGGGAGAGCCTGCGCTCCGAAGGCGTCGCGACCGAGCGCGATCGCGCGAAGGTCCGCGAGGCGGCCGAGCTGCTCGTGGTCGGCGACGATCACCAGACCGCGGGCGAGGCGCTCGAGATGATCGGCGATCTCCAGGGTGCTGCCTCCGCCTACTCCGCCGGCGGCTACGTCGAGAAGATGGAAGCGACGCTCGCGAAAGACGACGCGGTCGCGGAGCGTGCGCGCGACGAGGCCGACGCGTTCGCGAACTACGAGACCCACATGCGCGTCGGTCGCCGCGACGATGCTCGCGCAGAGCTCGCCCGCGCGCTCGCGAATGCCGCCGCGGCCGGCGAGTATCGCCGCCTGCTCGATCAGCTCGACACCGCGCTGCTCACCGGTGGGCGGGTCGAGCTCAGGCGTCGCGGCAAGCCGGCGATCGTCGCGTGCGCCGCACCGAAGGTCGTGATCGGCCGCGACGCGCTGTGCGACCTGCCGCTCCGCGCAGGAGGTGTCTCGCGCCAGCACGCGGAGATCGATCGCACGCCCGACGGCTTTCAGCTCCGCGATCTCGACTCGCGCAACGGCACCTCGCTGGCCGGCATGCCGCTCGTCGGCAAGGTCCCGCTCGCCGGCGTCGGCCGGTTCGGGCTCGGCGACGAGTGCACGATCGACTTCGAGGTCACGGCCGGGATCCTGACGCTGCGGCTCGCGAACGGGCTCGATCGCGGCGTCGCGCTTGTCGCCGGCGATGAGGGCGTGCGGCTCGCGCTCGCACCGATCGGACCTCAGATTCCGGGGCTCGAGATCAGCTTCACGCGCGGCCGCCCGCTGCTCGGGCGCGGCACGGCGAAGGCCGTCACGTTCAACGACGAGCCGCTAGGCGAGCTCCGCGTCCAGCTGATCCGCGGCGATCGGATCGTCGCCGATGGCGACGAGATCGACGTGGGCTAGACTCGGATCTGAAACGTGGCGCAACGGTCGTGGCTCAAACGCTTGTTCGGTGTCGGCAGAGACGAGCCGGCCGCGCTGCCGTCGCCCGTGCCGACCAACCAACCGCAGACGCTCGGCAGCGCAGAAGAAGTGTTCCTCGCGCAGCTCGTCCAGGACCTCGGCGACGGCAAGCGCCGCGACCAGGCGGGCAACGCCGACGTGATCGCGAAGCTCGAGGGCCTGTGGAAGTCCGGTCACGAGCGACTAGCGATCGAGTGGATGGAGAAGCTGCTCGGCGTGCCCGAGGTGGCGGCCGACACCGTCGCGCCGGTCCGCGCGATCCTCGTCGAGCGCTACGAGCAGCGCGGCGAGCTCGCCACGGCACTGCCCCACCTCGAGCTGCTCGTCGCGAGCGACGAGTACGCGCTGCGCGCCCATTACTTGCTCGCCGAGCACGCCCGTCGCCGAGAGGATCACGAGCGCGCGCTGCGCCACTACGAGGCCGTGCTCGGCCGCGACGTCGACTATCCGAACGTCCGCGTCCGCGTCGAGCGGCTCCGCCAGCTCACCGGCCGCGCCGCGCCGGTCGCCGGTGAGACGATCGCGGCGGGAGATGTCGTCGGCGTTCAGGCCGGTGCGCGTTATCGCTTGATGCGCGAGCTCGGCCGCGGTGCGACCGGCGTCGTCTATCTCGCGCGCGATGCCGAGCTCGATCGCGACGTCGCGATCAAGCTGCTCCACCCGCACCTCGCGGGTACCGACAAGCAAGACGCGCTCGATCGGTTCTTCCACGAAGCGCGCGTGATGGCGTCGCTGCGCCACCCGAACGTGGTCGCGGTGCTCGATCTCGACGAGGCATCGCGTCGGATCGTGATGGAGCTCGCGGCCGGCGGCACGCTGCGCGATCTGTTGCGCGAGCGCGGCCCGCGCACGTTGCGGCGCGCGATCGAACGCCACACCCAGGTGCTGTCCGCGCTCGCCGCCGCGCATCGCCGCGGCATCGTTCATTGCGATCTCAAGCCGGGCAACCTCATGTTCCGGCGCGATGCCGACAAGCCAGGCGTCGAGGTCATCCTCGGCGACTTCGGCGTCGCTCACCTGCCCGACGAGACCGGGGCGGTCGCCTCGGTGACGCGACGAGCGGAGGCCGTCGGCACGCTCGCGTACATGGCGCCAGAACAGCGCCGCGGCGAGGTCTCGCCGGCGAGTGATGTCTACGCGAGCGCGGTCGTGTTGTACGAGATGTTCACCGGCCGCACGCCATGGGCGCGCGACGTGGTGATGGCGGGCACGCGCCGCGCGCAGGACTTCGTGCTGCCGCGCGCGATCTTTCAAGATGCGCCGTCGCTGAGCGAGGTCGTCCAGGCGCACCTGGACCACCTCGGCGATCCGGACGTCACGAAGCGGCCGACGACGATGCAGGCGCTCGCCGAAGCGCAGCGCCTCAAAGAGCGAATCATCGCAGCAGGCGCGGCATGAAGCCGTAGGCGTACGCGAAGCGAGCGCTCCGAATTCGCGATCCGCGATCACACCCGGATCCGGATCCGCCACCGGAACCGGAATCGCCTACGCCTCCGCTACTCGTCCTTGACGGGCGTCGCCTTGAGGGCGGCCTTGCCGTCCTTGACGTACACCGTGAACCGGACCTCGCGGCAGCCGGTCTTCGACATCAAGTCGTCGCGGTTCTTCACGAGCTTCTCGGAGAACTTTTGGTAGGTCAGCCCGGCCGTGTTCTCGCCGCAGCTCTTCTTGACCGACACGAACTGGTCGTAGACCTGCTTGAAGTACGCGTCTCCGTCGCCACCGTGTGCCGCGCCGCCCCCCGTGCCACCCCCCGCCGTGCCACCCAAGATGTCGTCGTCGAGGCTGAGTGGCTGGGTGCTGTTCGCCGCCATCTGCGGCGGAGGCGCGACGCCACGCGGTGGGGTCGCCGCAGGAATCGGCGGCGCCGGGGTCATGCGCTGCGGCGCAGAGGGCCGCTGTTGCGTGGGCACCGGCACCGGGGTCGGCGGGCGCTGCGGCGGCGCGGGACGCGACGCGAGCATCGCAGGAGCCGGATCGTGGAACTTGAAGTCCGACGGTGGCGGCGCCGCAGTCGCGACTGCACCTCCGGGCCGCGACGCCGGCAACGCACCGGCGAGCAGATCGATCGTGCCGAGGCTGCCCTCGGGCGCGGGCCCGAGCAGTTGGTCGAGGTTCGTGCGCGCGCTCTTCGCGTCGCGGCCGAGCTTGTCGATGTGAATGTTGACCGATCGCGCGATCGAGCCGTACTTGCCTCCGTGCTTGTCCTCGGCAAGCCGCTCGGCCTCGTTCTTCGCGAGCTTCACCGCGTCGGTCTGGAGCGAGCGCAGCGGCCGATCCGATTCGATCCACATGAAGCCGATGCCGAGTGCGAGCACGATCAGGAACACGATACCGACGACGATCAGGATCTTGAACGACAGGTCGCTCTTGCGGACCGCGTCGAGCGTGCCCGCGAACCCGCGCGCCTGCGCCGTCCTCGCAAACACCGCATAGTAGGCGCCGCGTTCGCGCGCTTCGCCGGGGAGCCGCGCCACCATCGCGGTGTACGCATCGGAGCCCGCGTTGACCGCGAGTGGCTTGTTGACCTCGCAGTCGCGGCTGATGTCGCCGCCGGTCAGGCTCTTGAGCGCGTCGAGCATCGGCTTGTGATCGAGCGCGAGCGGCTTCGAAGCGGCAACGTCGTCGTTGCCGACATAGAACGCGACCTGGGTGTCGACCGCCGACAGCCGGTGCGAGAGGTCCGCCGCGAGATCGTTCGTGACCTTGTGGCCGACGATCACCGCGCCGACGTAATCGATCGGCGGATTCGTGCGGATCACCGGCGCGCCCGACACGAAGTACATCGTGCCGTTCTGCGTCCACAGGTCATCACGCAAGTAGCCGGCGAGCGCATCGTCGACGAGCGGGCGGCCCGAGACGACGTCGCCGAAATCGTCCTCGTCGATCTTGAGCCGCGACACGACGCGGCCCTTCTTGTCGATCAGGATCGCGAAGTCAGGCGCCGCGCCACCCTTGCTCGTCGCGAGCAACTTGCCGGTGGGCTCCCGCACCTGCTTCATGCGGTTCATGTCGAGCTCCTTCGCACCCGACGCCGAGTCGAGCGCGTTGACCACTTCGGGAGCGCGCGCGAACGTCTGCGTGAACATCAGCCGGTCGTGCGCGGCATCGGTCAGCAAGATGTCGATCACGGAACAAGCCGTCGTGAGGCGCGCGTGCTCTTCGTTCTCGAGTTGGCGCTGCGCGGGACGCGGCATCACGAGCGCGATCGTCAGCGCGATCGCCGCAGCGAGGGCGACCAGGAAGAACCAGATCTTCGACAGGAACACGGCTAGCTCACTTCTTGGGGGCGCTGCCCGCGAATGCGTCGGCGCCGAGCTTGGGGTTGATGTCGGTCTTGCCCTTCACGGCGATCGTGACGGCCTCGTCGGGGCGCGCGATCCAGCCGGTGTCGAACCAGATCTTCAGCTTGTAGCTGCCGGGCGGAATGTTCTCGATCTCGAAGTGACCGGACTCGTCGGGGTACGCGATGTATTGCGTGTTGACGACGACGAGCCGGCCGACGAGGTACGGCGCGTCCTTGTCGACGATCGTGTAGACCTTGCCAGCCTCGGGCGGATGCAACGTCTTGGGCCCGCTCGGGTTGATCGGCCCGGGCTCGATCAGCTTCGGATCTTCCTTCGCGACCAGCGTGCGCGCGGTCTTCGATTGATTGACGATCGTGACCTCGGCTCCGGCAGCCGCGGCGATCACCGGGTGACTGAACGTCTCGCCGACGAGGTTCCACTGGACCCGCGGCGGTGCGGCGGGCTTCTCGTCGCCTTCGACGACGATGACCATTCGCTGCGTCACGTTGACCGGCCGCACCGGTGTCACCGGATTCTCGTAACGCTCGACGAAGCCGGGCTCGGCGGGCTTGGGTCGGCCGGGAAGATTCGACGGCAGCTCGACCTTGCCGACGAGCGTGCCGGCAGTCACGGGACCCGATGCCAACACGGCGGCAGCCACCAGCACATCACGCATGCGCATGCGTGGAGATCGTACGTGGGACGCGCGCATTGCTGCAACCTACGTGGCCGGAATCCTTGATCCCCAGCGTCTAAAGTCGGCGCACGAAACCCGCCGCGACATCGGCCGATATCGCACCCATGCTCGCGGTGCGTCCTCTGGCGGTTGCGGTCGCATTCGCGGCCATGCTGGCGGCTGTTCAGCTCGTGCGCGGGCCTGCGCCGGCCGCTACCCCACCGGCCGGCACCCACGCCGACGACCGCGGCCTCGATCGAGTCACCGGCGTGGTCGCCGGCATGCCGATCGCGACGCCGCTCGGGTTCGGTGCATCGCTCTCGACCGAATCCACCTCGGTGTGGGTGTGGACCGACGAGGCCATCGACCCGGGCGAGCTCCTGGCCGTCACCGGCCGGCTGCGGACGGCACGCGGCCCCGTCGATCCCGGTGCGCCGCCCGCCACGGCACGCGAGGCGTTCGAGCTGTCTGCGATCGACCTCCAGCATCTCGGCTACGAAGCGTCGTGGCGCACGGCGGTCTTGCGCTGGGCCGCGCACACCCAACGCGCGTGGGTCGCGACGCTCGGTGCGAGCGCCGATGCCGCGGATCCGGGGGCCGCCGCCTTGCGCGGAATCCTCACCGGCGATCGCGGCACGGTCCCGGTCGCGCTCGACGATCGCTGGCGCGCGTGCGGCATCTTTCACGCGCTCAGCGTCAGCGGCCTTCACCTCGCCGTCGTCGCCGGCCTCGTGTTCGCGCTATTGCGCCGGCTCGCCGCGGCATCTCCATGGGGCGGCAGGATCCGGCCTGCGCGGTGGGCCGCACCGCCCGCGTTGGTCTGTGCGATCGCGTACACGCTGATCACCGGCGCTCAAGTCGCGACGCTGCGCTCGCTCGTCGTGATCGCGATCATGTTGATCGCGCAGATGCTCGATCGCGACGTCCGCTTGATCGACGCGCTAGGGCTCGCCGCGATCGTGTTGCTCGCGTGGCGACCCGGTGACCTCGGCGATCCGTCGTTCCAGCTCAGCTTCGCCGCCGCGCTCGCGCTCGCGTTGCGCCCGAAGCGCGTGCGGCCGTTCGGGCGGCGGATGATCTTGTGGCATTGGCTCAGCGAAGGTGTCGCGACATCCGCATGGGTCGCGCTCGTCACCGCGCCGCTGACCGCGTATCACTTCCACCAGGTCCAGCCCGGCGGGGTCGTCGGCAACTTGGTGCTCACGCCGTTGCTCGAGCTGATCGCGCTGCCGCTCGGGCTCGCCGGGCTCGCGCTGCACGCCGTGTGGCCGGCCGCAGGTGTCGTCGCGATCCGCGGCGCCGCCTGGGTCGTCGGTCTCGTCGATACGATCGCGGGTGCGCTCGCTCGGGTGACGCCGGTCGGCAACGTCGCGCTCGCGAGCGCGGTCACCGCCGCGATCCTCGTCGGCCTCGCGCTGTGGCTGTTGACCCGCGCACAGCGGACGCGACTCGACGCGCTCGTGTGGGTCGCGCTCGCGTGCGGCTGGCTCGTCGGCCGGGCCCCCCCGCCACCGGGCGCGCTCCGCGTGACCTTCCTCGATGTCGGCCAAGGCGATGCCGCGATCGTCGAGCTGCCCGACGGCAAGGTCTGGCTCGTCGACGCAGGCGGGCTCGCGAGCCGCCGCGACCTCGTCGCCGCCTCCGCCCCCGGCCGCACGATCACACGCGCGCTCGAAGCCTTCGGTCACGCGCAGATCGATCTCGCGATCATCTCGCACCCGCATCCCGATCACTATCTCGGGCTCGCCGCGCTGGCAGTACCGGTCCGCGAGCTGTGGGCCGCCGGCGGCGACGGCGATCATCTACGCGACGATCAGCGCCGCACCACGCTGCCGAGCTTCGCGGAGGTCGCGACGGTCGCGCCGTTGCATCACCCGCCGCTCGGCCTCGCGCGATCCGAGGCTGGCGTCGAGCTGTGGGTGTGGGCGCCGCGGTTCCGCGAGCGCGATGGCGTCCCCGAGCGCGAGGCGATCGATCCAGTCCGCACCGTCAACGACAACTCGCTCGTCATCGAGCTCCGCTACGCGGGCCATGCGATCGTGTTCGCGGGCGACGTCGAGGCGGAAGGCGAAGCCGCGCTCGTCGCCGCCGGGCTCGGCCATGTCGATGTCGTCAAGGTCGCGCACCACGGCAGCCCGACGTCGTCGACGGCGGAGTTTGTCGCCGCGACTCGTCCAGACCTCGCCGTGATCTCGTGCGGCGTGATGAACACGTTCGGGTTTCCGGCGCCCGAGGTCGTCGAGCGCTGGCGCGCCGCGGGCGCCGACGTCGAGCGCACCGACATCAGCGGCGCGATCACCGTGACGATCGACCATAACCAGTCGCTCACCGTGGACCGCTTTGTGGACCGATTGGCCGGTCCGGCGCCGTGACAGCGCTTGGGTTGTCTGTGATCATCTAGATGGTGGCGACGCCCGCAGCCGACAAAGAGGCGATCGAACAGGCCGTGGTACGCGGCAGCGAGCTGCTCAAGCAAGGCAAGCTCGAAGAGGCGCAGAAGGCATTCCGCGCCGCGCTCCTGCTCGATGGCGACAACTCTCGCGTACTCGCACTGCTCGGACTCGCGCACTTTCGCGGCAATCAGTTCGAACAAGCGCGCGCGATCTACGAGGACCTCGTCGAGCGCGCACCGACCGATGCGTCGCACCGGCTGAACCTCGGCCTCGTGTTCCTGAAGCTCGGCGACGGCGCGAAGGCGATCAACTCGCTCGAAGCGAGCCGCGCGCTCGACCCGAGCCAGGGCCGTGCGGTCAGCTATCTCGGCCTCGCGTACGCGCGCGCCGGTCGCTACGCCGAGGCGTATCGCTCGTTCTTGCTCGCCGGTCAGAACGAGCTCGCGAGCGAGATCGAGGCGAACCTCACGCCCGCCGAGCGCGATGGCATCCACGCGCAGCTCACGCGCTCGGGCATGGACGTGTCGACTCGCAGCTCCGCCGGCATCGCGGTGCCGGCGACCGAAGCGCCGTCGCGCCCGACGCCACCGCCTGCGCCACGTACGACCACGCCGACCGCGCCACCCACGCGGCCGACGCCGGATCCCGCGGCGCCGCTCGTGCCGTCGTCGGCGATCGGTGCGGATCGGCTGTCGGAGTCGTTGCAGTTCGTTCTGCCGACCCGGGTCGGCCCCGCGCCCGCGAGCATCTCGGCCGCGGTCGCCGGCGCGTCCCCATCGAGCGCCGCGATCATGCCGCCGCGCCCGACGGGACCGATTCCACTGTCGCAGCTGGCGACCGACGAGCTGGTTCGCCCCGACGACGGCGACGACATCTTCGAGATCGCGCCGTCGGGTGCGCTCGTGATCCGCGTGACCGAACGCGTGATGACGCGGCTCGACGGCGTCTACCTCACCGGCGGCGACCTCGCGTTCGAGCCTGCGCAGCGGCGCTCGCGCGGCCATCAGACCGAGCAGCGCTTCGATCACGGCGGGACCCAGCTCCATTCGGTGACCGGTCAGGGCTACCTGCTGGCGGTCCAGGGCAAGCGCACGTTCACCGCGGTGATGCTCGACGACGACATCTTCTACGTGCGCGAGGATCTCGTGTTCGCGTTCCAGGCGACGCTGCGCTGGGAGAACGGCAACGTCCCCGGTCTGCGCGGCCGGCTGCCCGTGGTCCAGTTCCGCGGCGATGGCGCGGTCGCGCTGCGCACCGACGCGCCGCTCGTCCGCGTGAAGCTGCCGCCGGCCGGCGTCGTGTTCGTCGATGCCACGCGACTCGCCGGTTGGATCGGCCGCGTGATCCCGCGCGCGGTGGTGCCGCCGGCGGGTAGCCCGATGGGCGATGTCTGTGTCGAGTGCACCGGCGAAGGTGTCGTGCTCGTCGACGCGACGGTCGGGACGCCGGCGATCCAGATCGTCGCGCCCGACCAGAGCGCCGACAAAACCGACAAAGCCGACAAAGCCGACAAGGCCGACAAAGCCGGCGAACGATCCGGGCGACCGTCACGCCCACCACCACCGCCACCCGGCGAGGCGACTCTCGATCTCGATCTCGTGAAGGCGGCGGACTGGCTGAGTGACGACGCGCCCGCCGACACCGAAACCGGCCGCGACGAGATCTAGCGCGAGGCTCTCGTGCCGACGTTGTCTCCCATCGACCTCGCCGCTCGCCTCGCCGGCAAGCGCGGCCGCGTGCTCCTCCACTCCGCACGCGACGACGACGGTCTCGGCCGGTGGTCGTTCGCGACCGCGATGCCGAGCTCGACCTTGATCGGACGCGGCCGATCGCTCGTGCGCCTCGACGCCACGGGCCGCGCGGTCCAACGCTTCACAGGTGATCCATTCGATGCCGCGGAGGCCTTCCTGGCCGAGCACGGCTGCACGCCGCAAGCCACGGGCGACGGTGCTCCGGCCCCGCGGGTCATCGGCTATCTCGGTTACGACCTCGCGCGCGTGATCGAATCGCTGCCCGGGGGCCCGACGCTCGGGCACGACACGCCCGACCTATGGCTCGCCGCGTACGACGGCGTCGCGCGCTGGCGCGGTGGCGGCGAGCTCGACTACGACCTCGTCGGTCCCGATCCGCGCGCGCTCGCGGCCGCGATCGCCGCGGGCCCTCGTCACCTCGGGCTCGCCCCGAACGTCGGGCCCTTGATCGCCGACGATGACGGCGGCCATCACATGGCGCGGGTCGAACGCGTGCGCGACTACCTCGCGGCCGGCGACGTCTATCAGGTCAACCTCGCGCGCCGGTTGGTCGCGCGCATCAGTTCGCCCGGCGACCCGCTCGCGCTCTACGCCGCGCTCGCCGCCGCGTCGCCGGCGCCGTACGGCGCGGTGATCGAAGCGGATGATGTCGCGATCGTGTCGGGCTCTCCCGAGCGCTTCCTCGCGACCGTGCGCGGCCGGATCGAGACCCGGCCGATCAAGGGCACGCGGCCTCCGGGTCCCGGTGGTGCCGAAGAGCTCGCGGCCTCGCCGAAGGACGCCGCCGAGCACGTGATGATCGTCGACCTCGAGCGCAACGACCTCGGCCGGGTCGCCGAGGTCGGCACGGTCAGCGTCGACGAGCTCGGCTACATCGTCGAGCTACCGACGCTGTTTCACAAGGTCTCGCGGGTCAGCGCACGACCGCGCGCGGGCCTCGGTTACGCGGAGCTGCTGCGCGCGACGTTCCCGGGCGGGTCGATCACCGGCGCGCCGAAAGTCCGCGCGATGCAGTTGATCGACGAGCTCGAGCCCGCGCGACGCGGTCCGTATTGCGGCGCGTTCGGCTACTTCGCGCCGCAAGGCTGCGAGCTCGCGATCGCGATCCGGATCGGCGTCGTCAAAGGTTACGAGCTGCGCGTCCACGTCGGCGGCGGCATCGTCGCGGATTCGGATCCGGCGGCGGAGCTCGCCGAGACCGATGTCAAAGCCGCCGCGTGGGTCGCAGCGATCGATCAGCTCCGGGCAGCTAGGGCAGCTCGACACTGACCCAGGTCAGCGTCTGATCGCCGATCGGGATCGAAGTCACCGGGGTGGAGGTGCCGCCCTGCGGCGTCAACGTCACCGCGACCGAGCCTTGCGGCAGCCCGGGAATCCACACGACACCCGCGGTGCTCGTGCTGATCTGCGTCCACGTCGTCACGGCATTGCCGTCGTACAGCGTCGAAAATTGCGCTGCGGGCGCGACCGCAGCGGTGACCATCGCGACGCCCGCGCCCTGATGCGTGACGTGAACGAACACGTCGCCCAGCCCCGGGGTCGGCACGACCGAGTTCGAGTTCGCGAGATCGAAGTAGTCGACCTGCTTCATCACCGGAATCCGATGCACGGCGAAGTAGCTCATCACCGACGTCATGATGTCGGTGCCCGTGACCTGCCAGCGGATGTTCGAGCTCTGGGGCGAGTCGATCACGAACGTGCCATCGGGCCCGGTCGTCGCCATCTTGCCATCGAGCGTGACCGTGAAGCCACCGGCGCCGGTCGTGGCGCACGCGTTCGGCTGGCGCGCATCGCTGATCAGGCAGACCTGGCCCGCGATGACGTCGACGTTCGCATCCCCGGAGCCCTTGGCATCGACCTGGTCGCCCGCGCCACCACCACCGCCGCCGCCCGGGTTGATCGTGTAGAGCGCGCCGTCGCCTTGCTTGCATCCCGCAAGCGAAATACCGGCAAGGACGATCGGGACGAGCCAACGCATGTCGCCAGTCTACGCCGCTGGAGCGATACGGCTAGATTTTCTCCGTACGAGCACTTCGTCACCGAGAAGTAATGCGACACCGATCACCAACACCGCGTCGGCGACGTTGAAGATCGGCCACATATGCGCGTGGTAGTGCCAGCGCACGAAGTCGGTGACGTCCCCGTTTGCCACCCGATCGATCAGGTTGCCGAGTGCCCCACCCGCGATCAACGCGAACGCGGTGCGGCGCAGCCGTTGCTCCGGGTGCGTGCGGGTCGCGGCAATTCCGAGCGCGATCAATGCGAGCGCGGCGACGACTCCGAACCCGACGTGCAGCGCGGTCGCGCCCGGACCTTCGCCGGTCGTCGCGAGCACCGAGAAGGCCGCGCCCGGGTTCTGCTCGAGCTGCCAGTCCCAGTAGCCCTCGACCACCGGGGTCGCGACGTGCGGCGTGAGGCTTCCGCGCGCCCACTCCTTCGACGCCTGATCGAAGCCCGCCGACGTGATGAAGATCGCGAGGAACACCAGCACTCGGGCGCGCATGGTCGCAACGACCGTCGCCACCACCGGGATATTCCTTACGCGGCAAACGCCGTTCAGGCTTCGAGGTCTTTGACCAGGCCCTGGGCCTTGGCCTTGCGCTGCACTTCCTCGCGCCGCGCCTGCTTCTTCGCCTTCTCGCGTTTTCCTTCGATCTGGATGTCGATGAACATCAAGCCGACGCCGACGACGAGCACGATGTCGGCGACGTTGAATGTCGGCCACACCATGAACTTCAAGTCCCACGACACGAAGTCGGTGACGACGCCGTAGTAGATGCGATCGATCAGGTTGCCGACCGCACCGCCGGCGACCAGCGCGAGCGCCCAATGGAGGACGCGTTGATCGTTGCGCGACTTCTTCAGCATCACGATCATCGCGACCACGGCCGCGATGCCGACGATCGAGAGCAACACGCGACCGACCGACAAGCTGCCGAACAACCCGAACGCCGAGCCCGGGTTCATCGACAGCCGCCACTTCCAGAACCCGGCGATCACGTCGACCTCTTTGCCACCGCAGTGCGGCCCGAGGTGCGCGCCTTGCGGCATCCAGTCGGTCGGGATCACGCACGTACCACCCGGGCCCGTGCCGGTGCCCATGATCGGCAGCGACGCACGCGCCCAGATCTTCGTGGCTTGGTCCGCGACGAGCGACAGCACGCCGACGATCGAGAACACCCACCACTTCGCGGCCGCGCTGATCACCGGCTTCGGCGTCTTCGGTGCGAGCTCGTCAGCTACATCCTTCGCTACATCGTCGGCCATCGGTCAGGACTTTCTCGCCGCGAGCGCGCTCGCGCAACGTTCGCAGACGTCGTTCGGATCCGCCGCGAGGTGATCGTAGTGCTTCCAGCATCGTTCGCAGCGCGGACCGGGGTGCGCCGCGACACCGACCGAGCCATCGCCCTCACCGATCGAGACGCCCGAGACGATGAACAGATCCGCGAGCTCGGCCGCGTGCTTTTGCAGCACCGCGCGATCCGCCGGGCCCGCCTGCAGCGTCACCGTCGCATCGACCGACTTGTTCTTCTGCGCGCGGAACGGCTCGAGCGCTTTCGTCACGCGCTCGCGCCAGGCCTTCAGCGTCGTCAGCTCGGCCGCGAGCGTCGCATCACTGTCATCCTTCGCGGAGCCAGCGTCCGGATACAGCGCCATGTGCACGCTCGCCGGATCGCCCTGGCGCTTCGGCATGTAGCGCCAGATGTCCTCGGCGGTGAACACCAGGATCGGCGCGGTCAACGTCGCGAGGGCGCGCAGGCACTCGTACTGGACGACCTGCGCGGCGCGCCGCGCCGGTGCATCGACCGGATCGAGATACAGGCGATCCTTGGTGACGTCGCCGTAGAACGCCGACAGCTCGACCGTGACGAAGTCGACGAGCAAGCGATGGACGACGTGGAACTCGTACGCCTCGTACGCCTGCTTGCAGCGCGCGACGAGCTCGTCGAGCTTCGCGAGCATGTAGCGATCCGTCGCGAGCGTGACGATCGATCGTCCGAACCGATCGGGCTCGAAGTCCTTCAGGTTGCCGAGCAAGAACCGCGCGGTGTTGCGGAGCTTGCGATACCACTCCGCGAGCCCGCCCTTGCCGTCCTTGCCGTAGAGGATCGTCTCGGAGTACGGCATGTCGCCGCGGTACTCGACCGACGCGACCCACAGCCGAAAGATCTCGGCGCCCGACTTCTTGATGATGTCGTCGGGTGGGATGTAGCTGACCTTCTTGCCCTCGGCGCGCGCCTTCTCGATCGCGCTCTTCGAGTATTCCTTGCCGTTCTCGTCGAGCACGAAGCCGTGGGTGATGACCTGCTTGTACGGCGCACGGCCCATCACGCCGATGCCGGTCAACAGGCCGCTGTGGAACCAGCCGCGATGCTGGTCGGAGCCTTCGAGGTAGAGATCGATGTCGCGATAGTCGGCGCCGTCGCGCGCGCGGTTCTCCATCGCGAGCCACGACACGCCCGACTCGAACCAGACGTCGACGATGTCCTTCTCGCGCACGAGCTGGTCGGCGCCCGCGCCGCACGACGGACACTTCGTCCCGGCCGGCACGAGCTCTTCGACCGTGTGGGTCCACCACGCATCGGCGCCTTCGCTCTCGAACAGCGTCGCGACGTGCTCCATGACGTCGGCACTCGCGAGCGCACCCTTGCAGCCCTTGCAGTAGAACGCCGGGATCGGCGTGCCCCACAAGCGCTGGCGCGACAGCACCCAGTCCGGGCGATTCGCGATCATCGCGTAGATCCGATCGTGGCCCCACGGCGGGACCCACGTCGTCTGATCGATCTGGGCGAGCGCGCGCTGGCGGAGCTCGTCGTGATCGATCTCGATGAACCACTGCGGCGTCGCGCGGTACACGATCGGGTTCTTGCAGCGCCAGCAGTGCTGATACTGGTGGCGCAGCTTGTCGGTCGGCGGGTTGAGCAGAAATCCGGTCTTCGCGAGGTGCGCGACGATGATCGGGTTCGCCTCGTTCGTCGACTTGCCGGTCAGCTCGACCGGCGCGCCATCGCCCTCGAGCGCGATGCCCGCGGTGTAGCGCGCGTAGTCGTCGATCGGCGCGTATGCCGGCAGACCGTGCGCCTCGCCGGTCCGATAATCGTCGGCGCCGTGGCCGGGCGCGGTGTGGACGAGCCCGGTGCCGGCATCCGCGGTCACGTAGTCCGCGAACCACAGCCGCCAGTCCTGATCGCGGACCTGCTTCGTGATGAATGGATGCGTGTAACGCTTGCCCTCGAGCGTCGCCATCTCGGTCGGCGTGATCTCGGTCGCGCCGTCGAGCGGGATGCTCGTCGCCTTCGAGAACGCCTCGGCGAGATCCTTGCCGACGATCAGCTGTTCGCCCTTGTCCGAAATCGCGAGGTACGTGAACCGGGGATTCGCGACGATCGCGAGGTTCGCGGGCAGCGTCCACGGGGTCGTCGTCCAGATCACGAGCGCGGCGGGCTTGCCTTGCCAGCCGTCGACGAGCGGGAACCGCACGTACACCGATGGCGACGTGTGGTCGTGATATTCGATCTCGGCCTCGGCGAGCGCCGTGCGATCGACCGGGCACCACGACACGGGCTTGTCCTTGCGATACAGAAAGCCGTCGCGCGTGAACTTCGCGAGCGCGCGCACGATCGCCGCCTCGTACGACGCGTCGAGCGTGAGATACGGATGGTCCCAGTCGCCGAACACACCGAGCCGCCTGAACTCGGTGCGCTGGATGTCGACGAACTTCAGCGCGTACTCGCGGCACGCTTGGCGGATCTGCGCCGCGGTCATCCCATCCTTCTTGCCCTTGAGCTCGCGCTCGACGGCGAGCTCGATCGGCAGGCCGTGGGTGTCCCAACCCGGAACGTACGGCGTGCGGAACCCCGCCATCGTCCGCGACTTCACGGCGAGGTCCTTCAGGATCTTGTTGAGGATGTGGCCGTAGTGGATGTGCCCGTTCGAATAGGGAGGTCCATCGTGGAGCACCCACAGCGGCGCGTTCGCGCGCGCGGCTTGGATCTTCGCGTAGAGCTCGCTGTCTTCCCACTCCTTCAAAATCTCGGGCTCACGCTGCGCGAGATCTCCCCGCATCGGGAACGCCGTTTCGGGGAGGATCACGGTCTCCTTGTACTTGGACACGGGACGCGGACCATACAACGTCATAGACTGAGGCGCATGGGTGACGAAGCCGTGAAGCGTGCCGACTGGGACGACTACTTCATGTCGATCGCGCAGGTGGTGGCGACGCGTTCGACGTGCCAACGCAAGTACGTCGGCGCCGTGCTCGTTCGCAATCGCACGATCCTGTCGACCGGCTACAACGGCTCGATCCGCGGCATGCCTCACTGCACCGATGTCGGCCACATGATGGAAGAAGGCCACTGCGTCGCCACGATCCACGCGGAGGCGAACGCGATCATCCAGGCGGCGCGCAACGGCGTCATGATCGAAGGCGCCACCAACTACGTGACCGCGAGCCCGTGCTGGTCGTGCTTCAAGCACCTCGCGAACGCCGGTGTCACCCGGATCTGCTTCGGCGAGTTCTATCGCGACGAGCGGATCTTCGACGTCGCGAAGAAGATCGGGCTCGAGCTGGTCCACGTGCCGCTGCCGGGAGTGAGCCTGCCTGCCTTGCCCTCGAAAGCGCCGGTCTGAGCATTACACTTTGAGCTCCAACCATCTGGATCTCCGTACAGGTGGGTGAAAGCCCTTCAGTCGATTTCTCGACTCGATTGTTGTGATCGATCTCTGGTTCGACCTAGCTTCGTGGTCGATGCGACGGATCGGTGTAGTCGTCGCGGCAGTGCTTTTGTGCACTGGCGTGGTGGAAGCAACTCCTCAGAAAGACGCGACGACTTCCAGGTCGTCGAAGTCTGCCAAGTCCATCAAGGCGAAGCACCACGTCGCGGCGTTCAGCGGTCATAACGCGAACAAGGCGGCGCTCCGGACCGACCCGCTCGACAAGCCGTCGGGTCATATCTCGCTCCGCGCGGAGAACCTCGGCGAAGAGGTCGACGTCAACATCTATAAGCCCGATGGCTCGTTCGACGAGGGCTCGCTGGCGAAGCTCGATGACATGTTCCGCTGCGTCCGCACCGGCGAGGTCCGCGCAGTCCGCCGCGAGCTCTACGAGCAGCTGTCGCGGATCGAGGATCACTTCGACGGCAAGCAGATCGACCTGGTCTCCGGCTTCCGTTTCGCGGAGCGCAACTCGAGCCGGCACTACCACGCGTCGGCGATGGACATCCGGATCCCCGGCGTGTCGATCAACGAGATGTACAAGTACGCCGAGTCGCTCGATGCGGGCGGAATGGGCCTTGGCATCTATCCGACGAGCCAGTTCATCCACGTCGACTTCCGGGCGCCCGGCGAGCCGAGCTACCGCTGGACCGATTACTCGGGGCATGGTGGCGGCAACGCAAAGAGGAAGTCGCGGCCGACCGGCCACACTCAGCCGGCGCGTAAGCCGACGTCGTAAGCAGCGCACGTCGCGTTACACCTTTCCGGGTTGGTGTCGCTCACCGCTAGGTGAGACAGCCGTCGCGGTATGATCGAGCGTGTCGCTCGCAGCCCTTCGCTGGCCGGAGGTCGAGGGCGTGGAGCTCGTACCGGCCACGCTCGACTGCGTCCGCGCGCGTGCGCCGCAAGCGGTGACGAGTGGCGCGACGCTCGACTTCCGCACCCTGACGCCAGAGCGCGGCGGCCTGTTCGACTACCTCGTGTTCGGGCCGGGCACGGTGATCGATGCGCCGCTGTCGATCGACGACTCCCCCGCGAAGCCGCGCAACGTCACGTTCGGCCGCCTCGTGCTCGCGCGCCCTCTCTGCCACCCGCTGCTCGCCGCGCATGATCCGGCGCACCGCCATGCCCAGCGTGCCGAGCTCGATGCGCGCGGCCTCGTCCTGCGCGAGCTGGCCGTGCTACCGCCCGACCTTCGCCCGCTGCAGCGGCTCGCCGACGATCGGTGGCAGAGCACGTCGCTCAATGACCTCTATCGCCGCGTGATCGCCCGCAACGATCGGCTCGCGAAGCTGATCGCGACGTCCGCGCCCGACATCCTGATCGACGCCGAAGAGATCGCGCTGCACGACGCGCTGCTCGCACTGTTCGACAACGAGCACCTCGCGGCACCGGTGCTCGATGCGCTGCAGCAACCGCTCGGCTCGCTGCAATCGCTCGCGGGCGATGTCGCGGCGGGGCTGCATGCATTCGCGTCCGGCGCGCAGACGTCGCGCGCGAGGGCGATCCAGGCGATCGCGCTCGCGCTCGGCTTCGAGCTGCGCCGTACCGCCTAGGCGAGCACGCTACCACCAGCGACGACGAGCGCCTGCCCGGTGACGTAGCCGCCGCGCATGAACCCGAGATGGTGCGCGGCGATGTCGTCGGGCGTGCCGATCTGCGCCACGGTCGGGCGCGCCCTCCACGCGACCTGGCCGGCGATCACGAGTGCATCTCGTTCGTCGATCCGAGGACGGGCCTGCCCTGTGACTGGGACTTCGTCAGCGGGCGGCGCAAGATCCGGCGCGTCGCCGTCCACGGCCGGTTGATCGTGAACGATGTCGCGACCGCGCTCGGCGCGTGCCTCGCCGGCCACGGAGTTAATCCGCGCGCGCGTAACCCCGCGCGCTCAGGCGCGGGCGCGAGATTTCTTCGCGGCCGGAGCCTGGGCTTCGGTGCGCGCGGCTTCGGCGAGGAGCTCGGCCGCGTGGGCTTTCGCTTTCGCGGTCGCCTGGCCGCCGAGCATGCGGGCGAGCTCGTCCTTGCGCGCGGTGCCGGCAAGACGGCGCACGTGGGTTTCGGTGCGGCCGGCGACCTCGGTCTTCTCGACGTGAAAGTGATGGTCGGCGTACGCGGCGATCTGCGGGAGGTGGGTCACGCACAGGACCTGGCGATGATCCGCGACGGCGCGGATCTGGACGCCGACGACCTGGGCCGTCGCGCCACCGATGCCGGCATCGACCTCGTCGAACACGTAGGTCGCGACCTCGTCGGCGCGGCGCAGCGCCAGCTTCAACGCGAGCATGATCCGCGACAGCTCGCCGCCCGACGCGATCTTCGCGAGCGGGCGTTGGTCCTCGCCTTTGTTCGACGCGAGGACGAGCTCGATCCGATCGGCGCCGGTCGGGCCGAGCGCGCGCGGCTCGACGACCACGAACAGCTTCGCCGCGGCCATGCCGAGCTCGACGAGCGATGCGCCGACCTCTTTCTCGAGCTTCTTCGCGGCGACCTTGCGCAGCTTCGTCAGCATCGCCGCGGCTGAGATCGCCGCGGCCTCCGCCATTCCGCGCGCGGCCTGCGCGGCGGCGAGCGATTCGTCGTGGCTCGACAGCGTCGCGAGCTCGGCGCGCAGCTCCTCGGCCTTCGCGATCACCTCGTCGAGCGTCGCGACGTTCGCGCGCGTGCCGGCGGGGACCGAGCCCGTGCCCGCGTGCTTGCGGACGAGCCGGCGGATCAACGCGATCCGCTCGTCGACCCACGCGAGCCGTTCCGGATCGCCTTCGAGCTTGTCGGCATAGCTGCGCAGCTGATCACTCGCGTCATCGAGCAGCGACTCGATTTCGACGAGCTGCTTCGCGATCGGCTCGAGGCTCGGATCGCTCTTCAAGCCGCGATCGACCTCGCGCGCTGCAGCGGCGACGAGATCGCGTGCCGCCGCGTCACCGGAGTACAGCCGCTCCTCGGCGTTACGCGCCGCGGACTGCAACAGATCTACCGATGCGAGCCGCGCGCGCTCGAGCTCGAGCGCGGCGTCCTCGCCCGCGACCAGGTTCGCGCCGTCGAGCTCGTCGAGCTGAAACCGGAGGTAGTCGACTCGCGCGTCGCGTTCGCGCGCATCGCCGCCGAGCATCCGCACCGCCTCGTCGCGCTCGCGCAGCGCGTCCCATGCGACCTGCATCGCCGCGGCCTCGCCGACCGAGCTCCCGAACAGATCGAGGATCTCCAGGTGCCGCGCCGGATCGACGAGCCCCTGATGCTGATGCTGGCCCGACAGATCGACCAGTAACGCGCCGAGCTCGCCGAGCCGCGCGGCCGTGGTCAGCGCGCCGTTGACATAGCACCGCCCGCGGCCACCGCGCGCGATCACGCGCCGGATGAACACCTCTTCGCCTTCGTTCGGCAGGCCGGCACCTTCGAGCACTCCGGCGACCCGAGCGCGCAGATCGTCCGGAACCTCGACGGTCGCTTCGACGACCGCTTCATCGGCACCGGTCCGCGGGATATCCGCGGATGCACGGCCACCGCGCAAGAGATTCACGGCCTCGACGATCAACGACTTGCCCGCGCCGGTCTCGCCGGTCAGCGCGTTCATCCCGGGGCCGAGCTCGATCTCGACGTCCGACAGGATCGCGAAGTTGGTCGCGCGCAGATGCTTCAACATGACTAGCGTGCCCCTTTGTCGTCTACCTTCGCATCTACCTTCGCATCGCCGTCGGCGATGCTACGCGCCGGGCGTTCGCCCGACTTGTCGCCGCGAACGCCCCAGTGCAACTTGTCACGCATGACGTCGAAGAAGCTCTGCTGTGATGCGAACAGCACGAGCGGCGACGTCGCCTCTGTCATCTCGACGGTATCGCCGGGCAAGAACGAGCACGCCCACTGGCCATCGACGGTGAGGATCACGCCGCGCGCATCGGCGGCGAGCTGCATCTTCAAGATCGAATGCGCGCCGATCACGAGCGGCCGGTTGGTCAGCGCGTGCGCGCAGATCGGCGTGATCGTCATCGCCGCCTGGCCGGGCACAACGATCGGTCCGCCCGCGGCCATGTTGTACGCGGTCGAGCCGGTCGGCGTCGCGATGATCAAGCCGTCGGCGCGATACGCGGCGATCAACTGGCCATCGCAAAACGCCTCGACATCGATCAACCGCGCCATCGCGCCTTGGTGCAGCACCGCGTCGTTCAGCGCGTAGCGCACGATGGGTTCGGCACCGGCGCGCAGGTACGTGACCGCGAGCCGCATCCGCGACGCGCGCGGCAGCTTGCCGGCGAGGGCGGCCGCGAGCGCCGCTTTGGCCTCCGCGGGCGAGAACATCGCCAAAAAGCCGAGCTGGCCGAGGTTGATCCCGAGCACGGGTCGGCCGACATCCGCGACGAGCCGTGCAGCGCGCAAGATCGTGCCATCGCCGCCCAGGACGACGACCAGGTCGACCGCCGCGGCGAACTGGTCTTCAGGAGTGATCTCGGCACCTTTGGGCGTGACCTGATCTTCCGTCGTGACCACGGGGACATGGCCCTCGCCGACGAGCCACGGCACGAGGTCCTCTAAGAGAACTCCGGCCTCGGTCTTATCGGGCTTGAGAATGAAGCCAACGCGCACCCAGAGGTGGTACCACAGGCCCGTGACACTGAACGAACACGCAGGTCGTGTTGATGCGTGTCTTGACAGGCGTTTCGCAACCTTGTAGACGATCCGCTCTTCAGAAAGTCCCAGATATGACGATGATGCAGAAGAGCTTCTGGCTCACGAAGGAAGCGGGCGAAGCCCAACGCGAATGGTACGTGGTGGATGCCACCGGCCAGACGCTCGGTCGCCTCGCCTCGAAGATCGCGATGGTCCTGCGCGGCAAGCACAAGGCCACGTACACGCCGAACGTCGACATGGGCGACTTCGTGATCGTGCTCAACGCGGGGGCCGTGAAGCTCACGGGCTCCAAGCCCGACAAGAAGCTCTACCGGCACCACACGCTGTTCCCGGGTGGTATCCGCACGCGCGTCGCGAAGGAAGTCCTCGCGAACGACCCCGAGCACGCGATCTACGAAGCCGTGTGGGGAATGATGCCGAAGGGGTCGCTCGGCCGCCGCGTCATCAAGAAGATGAAGATCTATAAGGGCGGCGAGCACGAGCACACCGCCCAGCAGCCTCGCGTTCTGGAGATCAAGAACTGATGACGACGACGACCGCTCAGAAGACGTACGCCACTGGCCGCCGCAAGACCGCGATCGCTCGCGTCTGGCTCACCGCGGGCGAGGGCAAGTTCACGATCAACGACCGCAGCGACGAGGACTACTTCTCGCGTCCGACCGCGCGCATGGTGATTCGCCAGGCGCTCGAAGAGGTCACGCTGCTCGCGAACTACGACGTCGTCGCGACCGTTGTCGGCGGCGGCATCGCCTCGCAGGCAGGCGCCATCCGCCACGGCATCACGCGTGCGCTGATGAAGCTCGACAGCGAGCTCCGTCCGAAGCTCAAGGCGGCCGGGTACGTCACGCGTGACCCCCGCAAGAAGGAGCGCAAGAAGTACGGCCAGAAGGCCGCCCGCGCTCGCTTCCAGTTCAGCAAGCGTTAGTCGCGGTAATTCCGTAAAGGCGCGCATCGCAAAACCCAGTGTTAGGCTGGGTTTGCTCGATGCCCCAGCTCGGTCGCTACGAGATCCTGCAGCGGCTCGCGCGCGGCAGCATCGCCGACGTCCTGCTCGCCCGTGCGAGCGGGCTCGAAGGCTTCGCTCGCCACGTCGTGATCAAGCAGATCCGGCCCGAGCACGCGAGCGATACCCGGTTCGTGACCGCGTTCCTCGACGAGGCGCGGATCGGTGCGTCGCTGCACCACCAGAACATCGTCCAGGTGTTCGACATCGATCAGGTCGGTGGCAGCCCGTACTTCGCGATGGAGTACGTCCACGGCGAGGACGTCCGGCGCGTGCTCGCGAAGGTGTGCTCGAAGGATCAGCTGGTGCCGCTCGAGATCGTGGTCGCGATCGGCGCCGCGGCCGCGGCCGGCCTCCACTACGCGCACGAGCATCACGGGCCGGATCGCAAGCCGCTCCACCTCGTCCATCGCGACGTGTCGCCGAGCAACATCCTGATCGGCTACGACGGCAGCGTGAAGCTCGTCGATTTCGGGCTCGCAAAGCCGGCGCTGCGCGGCTCGAAGACGCGCACCGGTGCGCTGTGCAAAGCGCCATACATGTCGCCCGAGCTCGCGATGGGCAAGCACGTCGATCGCCGGAGCGACCTGTTCGTGCTCGGCACGGTGCTGTACGAGCTCGCCACCGCACGCCGGTTGTTCAAGGGTGAGAACGACTATCTGACGATGGCGATGATCGTCGAAGGCAATGTTCCGCCACCGTCGACGCTGCGGCCGGATCTGCCGAAGGACTTCGACGAGATCATCATGCACGCGCTCGCGAAGGATCCAGGCGCACGCTTCCAGACCGGGTACGACCTGCGGAGCGCGCTCGAGAGCTTCGCGATCGAGCACGAGCTGCGGACCAGTGCGCGCGCGGTCGCCGACTATCTCGCGAAGGTGTTCGGGCATCGGCCGGAGCCCTGGCACGACAAGGAGGCGGCGGCCGAGCCGAGCGAAGAGGCCGACGTCGACTTCGACGCGTCGACCCGTGGCTTGGTTCCCACGCCGAGCAACGCGACCAAGCTGGTCGACGAGGCCGCGGTCGATGCGGCAGCACCGATCGCGCTCGCGCGCGAGGTCGCGAACGGCTCCACGTCGGATCCCGAGACGACAACGTTCGACGACGACGACAACGAGCCGCCGACCCAGTTCGATATCAAACCCGATCAGGAAGAGACCGCGACCGGGCGCGGCAGTGCACCGAAGCTTTCGGCAACGGAAGATTCGACCGCGACCACCGCGACGGAGACGAGGATCCTCGCCGATTCGACGACGACCGCCGCGCAGCCGATCGTCGACGTCCTCGCGACCGGCCAGCATGCGACCGGCCCGCGCGGGATCAACCCGATCACCGCGGTCACGACGGTCACCAGGAAGACTGCGCCGGCAACGAGCACGTCCGGCGACACCACGAATACGACCGCCGAGAGCACGCTCGACGATACGCTCGCCGGTGGCGAGCCATCCTCGACGGTGAAGACGCCCTCGATCGCTGTGCCTTCCTCGATCCCACCGCGGCCGCTGCCGCGCGCCGGTGCGTCGCCGAGCAGCGCGACGACCCTGCCGGTTCGTCCTGCGCCGGGCGCGGCGTCATCGCCACGCATCCCTGCCCCGCCGGTCTTGCCGAGCGCGCCACCGCCGACGCCGACGCGCCTCGATACCGACGCCGGCGACGAAGCGACGACCGTCGAGCCGCCGCTGTTCCCGATGGCGGAGCCGGTGATCGACGCGCTGCCGCCCGAGGAGGTCTACATCCCGCCCCCGCCGCCGCACATCCGCGAGACCGAGCTGCCTCAGCTCAAGCGCTGGGGCCTCGTCGGTGCCGTGCTGTTGATCCCGATCGTGATCGGCCTGCTCGCATATGTCATCCGCGACGACGCACCGCCGACCCGGCCCGTCCCCGCGATGATAGCCCCGTGATCGCGGGGACCAGGATTCGGACTAGGACCGGCGCGGGGGCGTCACGTGAAGTACGGTACCGTTCCCTCCGTGCGGTTCCGCGCGCCCATCCTGGTCAAGCTGCTCGGCGCGCTGGTGTTACCGGTGGTGATCCTGTTCGCGCTGTTCGCAGTCGTCGCCTATGAGGTCAGCCGCAGCGATCTCGATGACGAGCTGGGCCACCGGCTCACCGCGATCGCATCGAGCGCTGTAACCCAGGTTCGAGGCAAGTATCTCGCCGAGCTCACGCCCGGCAACGAAAGCGACCGCGCGTATCAGAACGTCGCGAAGAAGCTCGAGGTGCTCGCGCACGACACCGACGCGCACCTGTTCGTCTTCGACCCCCACTATGACTCGCGTGCCGACTCCACGCCGAACACGCCGATAGGCACGCACTACTACCGCGCCGAGCTCGACGGCGCCGAGCTCGCGCGCGTCTGGAAGGGCACGCCCAAGGCCTCGGTCACGTTCGAAGGCAACGACGGCATCATGTACAAGACCGGCTACGCGCCGGTGCGCGCCTCGGAGACGGAGCCAGAGATCGTGCTCGCGCTCGGTGCGCAGGCGCCGGCGTCGTACTTCGATCGGCTCGCCGACCTACGCACGCGCCTGTTTGCGTGGGGCGCGGGACTTGCCGCGGTCAGCGTCCTCGCCGCCGTGCTCGCGACGTTCCTGATCACGCGCAACGTCCGCCGCCTCGCCGCCGCGGCCGAGCGTATCGGTGCGGGCGACCTGCTCGAGCCGGTCAAGATCGCGACGCGCGACGAGCTCGGGCTGCTCGGCGACACGATGGATCGCATGCGGATCCAGCTCGCCGAGCGCGACGCGAAGATGCAGCAGATGCTCGCTGGCATCGCGCACGAGGTCCGCAACCCGCTCGCCGGGATGACCCTGTTCGCGGGCATCCTCCGCGAGGAAGTTCCCGAGACCGACGAGCGCCGGGGCCACGTCGACAAGATCCAGCGCGAGCTCGATTATCTCGAGCGCGTCGTCAATGACTTCCTGGAGTACGCGCGCCGGCCCAAGCCCGAGCTGTCCATCGTTCCGATCGCGGATCTGTTCTCCGAGGTGATCGAGCTCGCACCGACCGAGCTGCCGATCGCGACCGAAGTCGAGGTCGCGACCATTCGCGCCGATCGAGGCCAGCTCCGCCGCGCCGTCCTCAACCTCACGCGCAACGCGATCCAGGCCGCGACGTCCGCGGGTCACACGGGTGCCGGCAACGTCAAGCTGTCCGTGCGGCGCAGCGGCGACACGATCGAGGTCGCGGTGTGGAATCGCGGCAAGGAGATTCCTGCCGCCTCGAGCGGCAAGCTGTTCGAGCCGTTCTACACGACGCGCGAAAAGGGCACCGGCCTCGGCCTCGCATTCGTCCGAGATATCGCAGCTGATCACGGCGGCGGTGTCGACGTCACCAGCGCCGACGGCGAAACCACGTTCGTGATCCGCCTCCCTGCGTAGCCGCGTCCGTGATACGCACGGATCGTGGCCACGATCCTCATCATCGACGACAACGAGACCGTGCGCGAAGGCCTCGCGCACGTGGTCAAGAAGCTCGGCCACGAGGCGGTGATCACCGCGAGCGGCCAGGCCGGGATCGAGGCGTTCAAGAAAAAGGCCGCCGATTTC
The DNA here is from genome assembly GCA_040004535.1 of Deltaproteobacteria bacterium. Lineage (GTDB taxonomy): Bacteria > Myxococcota_A > Polyangia > Haliangiales > Haliangiaceae > JABFXX01. The sequence goes on along the minus strand of JBDUAS010000041.1, from coordinate 6,596 downwards.
GTGATCACCGACCTCAAGATGGAGGGCACGACCGGCGTCGACGTGCTGAAGGCGATCAGCGCGCTCGATCCCGACGTGCCGATCATGATCATCACCGGGTTCGGCACGGTCGAGACCGCGGTCGAGGCGATGAAGCTCGGCGCGTTCGACTTCGTCACCAAGCCGATCCAGACCGAGGTCGTGAAGCTCAAGGTCATGCGCGCGGTCGAGCTCTCGACCGAGCGCCGCGCCCGCCGCAAGGCCGACGCGCACGTCGACTACCTGCGCCGCGAAGCCGAGGGCAAGTTCGCCGACATGATCGGCGGCGGCGACAAGATGGCGATCGTACGGCGCACGGTCGAGAAGGTCGCGGTCAGCGACACCGTCGTGTTCATCGCCGGCGAGAGCGGCACCGGCAAAGAGCTCGTAGCGCACGCGATTCACCGCTTGAGCAAGCGCGCGAACGCGCCGTTCATCAAGGTCAACTGCGGCGCGCTCACCGAGACCTTGCTCGAGAGCGAGCTGTTCGGCCACGAGAAGGGCGCATTCACCGGCGCGATCAAGCAGAAGCTCGGCCGGTTCGAGCTCGCCGACGGCGGCACGCTATTTCTCGACGAGGTCGGCGACGTTCCACCGTCGATGCAGGTCAAGCTGTTGCGCGCGCTCCAGGAGCAAGAGTTCGAGCGCGTCGGCGGCGAAGCGCCGATCAAGGTCGACGTTCGCGTCGTGTCGGCGACGAACAAGCACCTCGAGGCCGAGGTCGCCGCGGGCCGGTTCCGCGAGGATCTGTACTATCGCCTCCACGTCTTGCCCGTGAAGCTACCGCCGCTGCGCGAGCGCCGCGAGGACATCCCGCAGCTCGTCCAGCACTTCATCGGCAAGCTCGGGCCGAAGACCAACCCGCGCGTCCGCACGATCACCGACGCCGCACTCGGGCGGATCATGGCCTACAACTGGCCGGGCAACGTCCGCGAGCTCGAGAACGCCATCGAACAGGCGCTCGTGTTCGCCGAGGGCGAAGAGATCACGCCGACCGCGCTGCCGCAGTTTCTCCAAGGCGGAAACGAAGAGGACCGGCTCGACGTCCCGCGCGAGATGTCGCTGCCCGAGATCCTCGACGACCTCGAGCGCCAGCTGATCTTGAAGGCGTACGCGAAGGCCGGCCAGGTCAAGACCGAGACTGCACGGCTGCTCGGGATCAAGACGTCGGCGCTGTACTACAAGCTCGAGAAATACGGGATCCAGTAAGAATCTGGCCGGCGAACCCCGCTCGCTAGCCGTGCGTTCCCGCGCTCCTCGTGCGCCCGAAAGCACGCCGTGCGGACTTGCCACGCAGGTCGACGCGAAATCGCAGATTTAGCGCGTGCATGATTTTTGTAATCGTGACGCGGCATGGCCGAACTTACGGGAAGAGCTCGCACTGGGATCTCCGGTCTAGACGAGGTCCTGAACGGAGGGCTCCCCCGCGATCACATCTACCTCATCGAAGGAGATCCCGGCGTTGGTAAGACCACGCTCGCGCTCCAGTTCCTGCTCGAGGGGGTGCGGGCCGGCGAGCGGGCCTTGTACGTGACGCTGTCCGAGACCGCGGAAGAGGTCCGGCTGATCGCAGAATCCCACGGCTGGTCGCTCGAAGGCCTCGCCATGTTCGAGCTGTCCGCGATCGAGGCGCAGATGCGCGCGGAGTCCGAGAACACCGTGTTCCACCCGTCGGACATCGAGCTGACCGAGACCACGCGCGCGGTGCTGAGCTACATCGACGCGATCAACCCGCAGCGGGTCGTGTTCGACTCGTTGTCGGAGCTCCGCCTCCTCGCCCAATCGCACCTGCGGTATCGCCGCGAGGTGCTGAACCTCAAGCAGCACTTCTCGCGCACCCAAGCGACCGTCGTCCTGCTCGACGATCGCACCTCCGATCCGAACGACATGCAGCTGCAGTCGATCGCGCACGGCGTGCTGTGTCTGCAGCAGAAACCACCCGAATTCGGTGGTGACCGCCGCCAGCTCCGCATCGTCAAGCTGCGCGGAATCCCGTACCAGACCGGCTACCACGACTTCGAAATCACGACGGGCGGCCTTTCGGTTTACCCGCGGCTGATCGCGGCAGCCCACCACAAGCCCTTCGAGCATGCCGTGGTATCGAGCGGCGTCACGGCGCTCGATCAGATGCTCGGCGGTGGCCTCGAGCGCGGGACCAGCACCTTGATCATGGGCCCCGCCGGCACCGGCAAGTCGGTGATCGTGGCGCAGTACGTGTGTGCCGCCGCGACGCGAGGCGAGAAGGCAGCGATCTTCGGATTCGACGAGCTCCGCTCGATCACGATCGGCCGAGCCGAGCACCTCGGGATGAACATGCGAGCGCTCGTCGACCGGGGCCAGGTGATTGTCCAGCAGGTAGATCCTGCCGAGATGACGCCCGGCAAGTTCAGCTCGCGGATCGACGAGCTCGTCGGACAAGGCGTGTCGCTCATCGTCATCGACAGTCTCAACGGCTATCTCCAGTCGATGCCCGCCGAGCGATTCATGTACATCCATCTCCACGAGTTGCTGTCCTATATGGGTCAGCTCGGAGTGACGACGGTCATCAACCTCGCGCAATCCGGCGTCATCGGGTCGGTACAATCGCCCGCCGAGATCAGCTACATCGCCGATACCGTCGTGCTGACCCGCTACTTCGAGCACGAAGGCCGCGTGCGCAAGGCGATGTCGGTCGTGAAGAAGCGGACAGGCCGGCACGAGGACACGATCCGCGAGCTCACGATCGCGGCCGGGCGCGGCATCGTCGTCGGCGAGCCGCTCTCCCAGTTCAGTGGCGTGCTGGGCTCGGTGCCCCAATATCACGGAGAGGCCAGCGAGCTCGACGCGCGATGATCTCTGTGAAACCTGCCCGCGTCCTCGTGCTCGCGCCTCGCGGCCGCGACGCCGAGTTGATCCGCGCGATGCTCTCGCCGAACGACATCCCCGTGCAGATGCTCACCTCGGCGGATGCACTCGCGGTCTCCCTCGACGAGGATGCGGGCTGCGCGATCGCGACGTTCGAAGCGATCAGCGAGAGCTTGTATGGCGAGCTCGGCCGCACGCTCGCCGATCAACCGCCGTGGTCGGACTTCCCGCTGATCATCCTCGCGCACAGTCGCGATGTTCCAGAGGTGCCTGCCGAGCTCGGCAACTTCACGATCCTCGAGCGGCCGATCGCGCCGAACACGTTGCTCGCGACGGTCCGAGCTGCCTTGCGCGCGCGCCGCAAGCAGTGGGAGGGGCGCGCCGCGATCCGCCAGCGCGATCAGTTCCTCGCGATGCTCGGCCACGAGCTGCGCAACCCGCTCGGCTCGATCGTGATGGCGACCGACCTGATCGGCCTCGACGACGACCGTACCAGTCGCGCGAAGCGGCTCGCGATCCTGTCGCGCCAGGCCCATCACCTCGCGCGCCTGGTCGACGACCTCCTCGATGTCGCGCGGATCACGACCGGCAAGGTCCGGTTGCGCAGGGCGCCGCTCGCCCTCGACGAGCTGGTCCGCGCCGGTGTCGACGCGTTCCACGAGGCCGCCCGCGCGCGCGACATCGAGCTCGAGATCGTCGCGAAGAGTGATGCGGTGGTCGATGGCGATCCGGTTCGCCTCGCGCAAGTCATCACGAACCTGGTCGGCAACGCGCTCAAGTACAGCCCGAACGGCCGCACGATCGAGATCGGGACCTGGACGGACCATGGCCAGTGCGAGCTCCGCGTCGTCGATCACGGCATCGGCATCGCGTCGGACATGATCGGCCACGTATTCGAGCTGTTCGCGCAGGCCGATGCTGGGCTCGCCCGCTCCGACGGCGGCATGGGCATCGGCCTCACGCTCGTCGAGCGGCTGGTTCGACTCCATGGCGGCACGGTCGAGGTGTTCAGTGAAGGTCGCGATCAGGGCAGCCGGTTCGTCGTGCGGTTGCCGCTCGCGCGCGCGCAGCTCCAAGCCGCCGCGGCGGAAGCCCCGGCGAACGAGCGCGAGCGCGCCGCGCCGGTCCGTGCGGTCGTGATCGAGGACAGCAGCGACCTTCGCGAGCTCAGCGTCAGCCTCCTCGAGGCGATCGGCTGCGAGGTCGAGGCCGCCGCGACCGGCCCCGAAGGTCTCGCGTTGATCCAGCGGATCGCGCCGGAGATCGCGCTCGTCGATATCGGCTTGCCCGGCATGACCGGGTTCGAGATCGCGCGCGTCGTCCGCCAGACCGCGACCACGCCGATCATGCTGGTCGCGGTGACCGGCTATGGCCGCAAGGAAGATCGCGACGAAGCGCTCGCGGCGGGCTTCGACCTCCACTTCGCGAAGCCCGTGCAGGCGAACCGCTTGCGCGAGGTCATCGAGCGCGTGCGCGCCGAGCGTCCGAACTGACCGATCCGGTCAGCTTACGGCGTCGCGGCGGAGCCCGCAGGCGCGGCCGGCGCGGCGCCCGAGCCGTCCATCGCGGGAGGCGGCGGCGTCGTGTCCGACAGCTTGCGGCGACAGTCGTTGAGCTCGGTGCGCAGGGTCTCGAACTTCTTCATCTGCTCGTCGCTCGGCTTGTCGTCCTTCGAGTTGCCCTTCTTCCACGCGGTGTACTTCTCGTGCGCCGCGTCCGCGCACGCCTTGTCCTTGCACGCGCAGACCTCGTCCTTGATCTTCGAGAGCTCGTCGAGCTTGCCGTCGAGGCCGCCCTTGCCGCAGCCCGCGCCAGCGCCGACCAAAAACGCAGTGATGATGATGAAGTTCCGCATGGCCAGGACTGTGTCTGATCGACCCTGGCGGGGGCAAGCGGCCTCGCGCCGAACTAGCGACCGGCGTGGCCAGGCTTGAACGGGGGCTGCGCCGTCGGTGCCGGCTGGCCAAACCGCTCGCGCGCCCAGCGCACGAGCTCCTCGCCAGAACGCTCGAGCGCTTGCTTGCAGATCTCGACGACGTGAGTCGGGAAGTCCTTGTTCATCACCCACTGCAGGAACGAGCGATCCGGACCGGCTGCGATCTCGTGCAGCGGCACCCCGGCGTACTTGCCGAAGCCGACGACGATCGCCTCGCCTTCCCACCGGAGATGGCGTGACGGCCCGACCCAGCTCGCACGGTTCGGCATCGGATCACACACGCTCGCGATCTGGTGCCAGTCCTGACCCGCGAGCTTGAAGTGCTCGAGCATGCCGACCAACACGCGACCGGTCGCGGCGACATCCGCGCTCGCGGTGTGGGCTGCGGCGAACTCGTCACCGACGAATCGGCGATGCGCGTGCTGGAGGCTGCGCGGCTCGCACTGCTGCCACAGTCGGAACGCGTCGACGATCTTCTTGTTCGTGAGATCGAGCGGCTGGCGATCGATGCGCGCGAGCTCGGCCTGCAGCATCTCGATGTCGAACGAGATGTTGTAGCCAACGATCACGTCGGCCGCGGCGAACACCTGGATGATCTCGTCGGCGTACTCACCGAACTGCGGGCAGCCCGCCAGATCCTCGAGCGCGATGCCGTGGACCGCCTGCGCGGCCGGATGGATCGGCACGCTCGGCCGGATCCGCCAGGTCCGACTCGTCGCCTGGTCGCCGAGCCCGTGCTGGACGCACAGCTCGATCACTTGGTCCTTCACGAAGTCGATGCCCGTCGTCTCACAATCGAAGATCACGATCCGGGACTCGGCGGCACACTGCTCCTCCGATGGCGGAGGTCGCCAGTCGAACAGAGAGAGGGTCATCGAGGGTCCGGCCACAACCCAGAGCTTAAACAAGCCCTCTGACATATGATTCCGGCCATGCGGACCTGGCCCCTGTTGATCATCTGCGCGGCCTGCAAAGTGAAAGATCCCCCGCCGGTCACCGAGCCCTGGACCGATACCTTCGAGCGGACCCGGTTCGGCAACGATTACTTCGCCACCGGCACCGGCTACAAGCTCACCGACGGCAAGCTGTCGGCGCATGGCGCGCACAACCACCCGCTTTGGCTGCGCAAGAAGCTCCCGCACGACGTCCGGATCGAATTCGACTGCTGGTCGACCGAGCAGCGCGGCGATATCAAGGTCGAGCTGATGGGGGATGGCCACTCGTTCGACCCCGATGGCGGGGCCTACATGGCGAGCGGCTACGAGATCATTTTCGGCGGTTGGTACAACCAGAAGTCGATCATCGCCCGCATGGACGAGCACGGCCACGACATGGCCGTGCGCACCGATATCAAGGTGGTCCCGAACCAGCACTATCACTGGAAGATCGAGCGCAGCGGGAACAAGATCAGCTGGTGGATCGACGGTGTCTCGTTCCTCGTCTACGAGGATCCGCACCCGCTGGAAAACGCGGGCCACGAGTATCTCGGCTTCAACAACTGGGAAACCGATACGTGGTTCGACAACCTGGTGGTCACGCCGCTCTGAGCTAAAATCCGCCAGGGCTTTGGAGCAGTTCGGTAAATACCAGCTCATCCGGAAGATCGGCACCGGCGGGATGGCCGAGGTCTATCTCGCGCGCACGAGCGTGGCACAAGGCCTCAACAAGACGCTCGTCATCAAGAAGATCCACACGGCGTACGCGCGGAGCCGGCAGTTCGTCGCGATGTTCGTCGACGAGGCCAAGATCGCGCTCGGCCTCAACCACCCGAACATCATCCAGGTGTTCGACTTCGGCG
>JBDUAS010000206.1:0-13023 GCA_040004535.1 Deltaproteobacteria bacterium | reverse complement strand
CGTCGCGCAGCGCATCGAGCGAGCCGCGCTTGTCGAACTTGTTGATCGCGATCGCATCGGCGAAGTCGAGCATGTCGATCTTCTCGAGCTGTGTCGCCGCGCCGTACTCCGCGGTCATCACGTACAGCGAGACGTCCGCGTGATCCGTGATCTCGGTATCGCTCTGGCCGATCCCCGAGGTCTCGACGATCACGAGGTCGAACCGCGCGGCGCGACAGATCTCGATCGACTCGCGGACGTGCTTGGACAGCGACATGTTCGACTGCCGGGTCGCGAGCGAGCGCATGTACACGCGCGGATCGTCGATCGCGTTCATCCGGATCCGATCGCCGAGCAGCGCACCGCCCGACTTGCGCTTCGACGGATCGACGGAGATCACCGCGATCGTCTTGTCGGGAAAGTCGCGCAGGAACCGCCGCACGAGCTCGTCGACGAGGCTCGACTTACCGGCGCCGCCGGTGCCGGTCACGCCGAGCACGGGCACGCGGGTGGCCTTCGCGAGGATCGGCTCGAGCGCCTTGCGGAGCTCGTCGCCGGCGTCGGGATGATTCTCCGCCGCCGTGATCAGGCCGCCGAGCACCGCGGGCGTGCGCTCGGGCAAGTGCGGCACGGTCTTCGCGACCACCGGCGGCGTCTTCTCGAAGTCGCACTGGCGCAGCAGGTCGTTGATCATGCCCTGGAGGCCCATCGCGCGGCCGTCGTCGGGCGAGTAGATCCGGCTGACGCCGTACGCCTGGAGCTCCTCGATCTCGGAGGCGAGGATCGTGCCGCCGCCGCCGCCGAACACCTTGATGTTCGCGCCGCGCTCGCGCAGCAGGTCGATCATGTACTTGAAGTACTCGACGTGGCCGCCCTGGTAGCTCGTGATCGCGATGCCCTGGACGTCCTCCTGGATCGCGCAGTCCACGATCTCGGACACCGACCGGTTGTGGCCGAGATGGATCACTTCGGCGCCGGCCGCTTGCATGATCCGGCGCATCACGTTGATCGCCGCATCGTGGCCGTCGAACAACGACGCCGCGGTGACGACGCGGACGTGGTGCTGTGGTCGGTACGGGGCGATCGCGACGGGTCGGTTCACCACGGGGCCACCTTAGCACCCGGGATTGCCGGCCTGGCAAGGTCAGAGGTTGCCCTCGGCGTCGCGGCAGAACAGGTGGCCGTCACAGTGCTTGCCCGACTGGCAGCGGTTTCCGCACGACCCGCAGTTGTTACTGTCTTCCTGGAGGTTCACGCACACGCCGCCGCAGCGCCGGGTGATTCCCGGACCCGGGCAGGGCGCGTTGCCCGACGACGCGGACGAGTGGCCGCCGGTCGACTGCGAGACCGTGCCCCGCGCTCGAACGTGCTTCGCGGCGAGGTGCTTCGAGTGGTCACCGTCGTCGTAGTTGATGTCGTAGCTACCGTCGCCATTGACCGCGCCGATCTTGCCGTTGTACCAGCGGCCGTCGCTCCACTGACCCTGGATCCGATCGCCTTCTTTCCAGGCCACCGGTGCAGGCGGCGGTGGCGGTACCGGCACCGGCGTCGCGGCGGGTACGAGCCCCGCGGCAGGCGGTGTGGCGCTCGGCGCGGCGCTCGGTGCGGCGCTCGGTGCGGCGGCCTCTGCGGCGGCTTGTGCGGCAGTCGGTGTGCCCGCGGCAGACGGCGCCGCAGCGGATCCCGACGCCGGCGCACCTGCGCCTGTCGCCCAGCTCGAAGCGCCACCGCCCGAGCCCTTGTCGCACGCACCCAGTACCAACACGACGATCGCGCACCACCACAGCTTCATGGCCGCGATTCTAACCCAAAACTTCATGCAATGAATCGGTTGCATGTGGTGTCGCGGCGTGTAAATCAGCAACCGAAAGGTTGCCCATGACCACGGCCGACACGACCAATACGATCGAGAAACACGCCGACCTGCGCGCACCGACTGCTCGCGTCTGGCGCGCGCTCAGCGACTCCCAAGAATTCGGCAGCTGGTTCGGCGTCAAGCTGGACGGCCCGTTCAAGCCCGGCACCACCGCCGCGGGCAACATCACGTCGAAGGGCTACGAGCACGTACGCGCCGACTTTCACGTCGACCGCGTCGACGAGCGCAGTCACACGCTCGTATTCCGCTGGCGGCCGTACGCGATCGAACCGAACGTCGACTACAGCCGCGAGCCGTACACGGTCGTCACGCTCGCGCTCACCGAGATTCCGACCGGGACGCACCTCGCGATCACCGAGACAGGCTTCGCTGGCATCCCGGTCGCGCGCCGCGCGAAGGCGTTCGAGATGAACGCCAGCGGCTGGCAGCAGCAGACCGAGCTGCTCGCCGCTTATATCGCGAAGCACGCCGAGCACGCCGAGCACGCCGAGCACGCCGAGCACGCCGAGCACGCCGAGCACGCATGACCGCGCTCGCCGTGAAGCAGAGTGCGCCGGTGTTCGCGGCGCTCGGCGATCCGACACGCCTGCGGCTCGTCGCGCGTCTCGCACAGGGCGAGCCGCTGTCGATCCGGGAGCTCACCGAAGGCGAGCGCGTGACCCGCCAGGCGATCACGAAGCACCTCGAGGTGCTCTCCGAGGCCGGGCTGGTGACCGATCGCAAGCGCGGCCGCGAGCGCCTCTACGCGCTCGAAGCCGCGCCGCTCGCCGACGCCCGTCGCTACCTCGATCAAGTCTCCGCCCAGTGGGACAAGGCGATCGGGCGGTTGCGGGCACTTGTCGAGAGCCGGTGAATCAGACGATCGAGCTGGCGATACGCCGTTCGTGATCGCGCAGGCGGTCGCCGGGACGCCGCGTCGTGCGCCGACTAACGATGGTCGTGGCCGTGATCGTGATCGTGGTCGTGGTCGTGGTCGTGGCCGTGCTCGTGCTCGTGCTCGTGCTCGTGCTCTTTTTGGCCCGGTGATGCGTGCGGCGCCGGCGCATCGTTATCGCGGTGATCGCGAACGACCGGTGCCGGCATAGGCGCGGGCGCTTCATGCCGCTCGGGCTCGCGATGATCGCGAACCTCGGGCTGATTCATCGGCTCGGTACGCATGGGCTCCTCGCGGCGTTCCGGCTCGCGGTGGTCACGGACGATCGGCTCCGGGCGGCGATACTGCTGGTGACGGGGCTGATAACCACTCGGCCGGTAGTGCCGGTAGCGACCCGGATCGTTGATGGTGATCACTGCCTGCGGTGGCGCGTTCCAATACACGAACCCGCCGGCGTAGTTGTTCGAGCGGTACCAACCGCCGTTGTCGTAGCGCCAGTAGAAGCCGTCGCTGTAGAACACCGAGTCGTCGTAGTCCGCGACGACTTGCACGCCGGGCGAGACCTCGACGAGGTCGGGCGTCGAGACCGAGACGTCGCTACTGTATTGGACGTCGGCGGTGCCGGTTCCGAGGCAACCGCCAAGCGCTGCCGACAAGATGAGAGAGACGTAGGTTAACCGCATCCGAGAACGGTACCGCGTTGCCTCGGCGGCCGCGATGACTTCATCGTTCACAATCATCGAGCAGGCCGCCGAGCGCAAGCGCACGCCTACGACGGCTTGGGGGCGCGCATCATCGCGGCTTTGCGTCCGATGCGTGCGATCTTGGCGAGCTGGTCGGCGTCGAGCACGACGTTCGCTGCGGCGACGTTCTCGCGCAGGTGTGCAGGATTCGCGGTGCCGGGAATCGCGACGAGTTGCGGTGAGCGATGCAACAGCCACGCGATCGCGACCTGCGCCGGCGTCAGACCGAGCTCGGTCGCGATCCGTGCGAGCACCGAGTCCACCGCCGCGAGCGCACCCGTCGCGAGCGGGAAGTAGGCGATGAATGGAATCCCCACGCGCTCGCAGTACTCGAGCACCGGCTCGTTCTTGCGCTCGATCAGATGATAGCCGTTCTGCACCGTCGCGACCGTGAAGTGCTTGCCCGCTTCCTCGATCTGCTCGACCGAAACCTCGGACAGGCCCGCGTGGCGGATCAAGCCCTCGCGCTGGAGCTCTGCGATCGCCGCGAACTGCTCGCCCGCTGGGAGTTTCGGATCGACGCGATGGAGCTGCCACAGATCGATCCGCTCGACTCCGAGTGTCTTGCAGCTGATCTGGACCGCCGCGCGCAGTGCCTCGGGCCGGCCGTCGGGTTGCCATTGATTCGGCCCCGGCCGGAGCAGGCCGCCCTTCGTCGCGACCGTGATCCCGCGATACGGATGCAGCGCCTGGCGCACGAGGAGCTCGCTCACCATCGGCCCGTAGGCGTTCGACGTATCGACGAAGTCGACGCCGAGCTCGGGCAACGCGCGCAACGTCTCGAGTGCGGCGGGCATGTTCGGCGGCGGGCCGGCGATGCCGGGACCGGTGAGCCGCATCGCGCCGAACCCGAGCCGGTGGATGACGAGGTCACCACCGATCGTCACCGTGCTCATGAAGAGATGGTACGCCCGATCGTCGCGATCACCGGCCGGTGATCACTCGTGCCCGCGTCGAGCACGCGACCGTCGCTGCCCGAGAGGGTGGGGCCGACGACGATGTGATCGATATCCATCTTGAGCACGTCCCAGCCGTCCTCTTCGTAGTGCCAGCTCGTCGGCCCGATCGTCGCGACGCGCGCGTAGCCGTGGCGTGCGAGCGCCGCCATCGCGAGCCCGGTCGGGTCCTCGTTGAAGTCGCCGGCGATCACGGTCGGTAGTGCGTGAACGAGCCGCGCCCAGTGCGCCTGGATCTCGGCCTCGCGGACCGGCGGCGTCGTGACGAACCCCTTGAACCAGCTGCCGGCATCGAGTGCCGGTCGGAGATGAACGTGAAGGATCTGGACGTCGCCGAGCTCCGCCGTTACGACCAGGCGCTGCGCCGGAAACCACCCGCCCGGCGGAGGTGGGTAGAGCTCCTCGCCACCGACCGGCAGCTTCGACAACACCGCGAGCCCACCCGCGTTACGGCCGTGGAGCCGATAGACGTGGACCGGGTAGTGCGCCGCGAACCGATCGGCGAGCGCGGCTTGCCAGCGCGCTGTGATCTCCTGGAGCAACACGACGTCCGCGTCGGCCTCCGCGATGGCGTCGAGCGACGCGCGCGGCTCGCGGTTACCGTAGTTCACGTTGTAGGACAACAAGCGCACGCGGCGACTGTGACAGATCCGAGCGCCGATCCGAGCATCGTGCTCCCCCGCCACAACGTCCTCGGAACGATGACGGCTATCACTGCGACCCGGGCCGGCATCTGTATGGCCCGTAAAGAGCATGCTAGCGTGGCCTCAATGAAGACGCGCGCGACGATTCTGACGCTCCTGCTTGCGGGAGCCTGCGGTGGACATCACGGCACGCTACGGGTGGACTCGCCGGTGACGCCCTACGAGAAGCCAGACATCAGCGAGATCACCGGCATCGATGAGGACGACGCGTCTTCGAGCGACGAGGGTGAGAAGCCCGCGGCGACCGCGCCGACCCCGGCCCCCGCGCCGGCGAAGAAGTAAGCGCGATGTGCGGCATCATCGGCTACATCGGTGGACGGCAGGCGACACCGCTACTCGTCGGTGGTCTGCGCAAGCTGGAGTATCGCGGCTACGATTCGGCCGGTGTCTCCGTCTACAACAACGGCGCCTCGCGCGTCGTGCGGTGCCGCGGCAAGCTCTCGAACCTCGAAGCGAAGCTGCTGAAGGAGCCCGCGCCAGGCACCGTCGGCATCGGCCACACGCGGTGGGCGACCCACGGCCGGCCGAGCGACGAGAACTCGCACCCGCACAAGGTCGGGCCGATCAGCGTCATCCATAACGGCATCATCGAGAACCACCTCCAGCTGCGCGCAGAGCTCGCGGCGAGCGGCGCGAAGTTCTCGTCGGAGACCGATACCGAAATCTTCGCTCACCTCGTCGAGCGCGAGCTCGCGCTGGGCGCGGACAACCTGACGACTGCGGTGCGTCGCTCGCTCGGGAAGGTGCGCGGCAGCTACGCGTTCGTCGTGATGAGCGACAAGGAGCCGCAGACGCTCGTCGCCGCGAAGAACAGCTCGCCGTTGGTCGTCGGCCTCGGCGAGGGCGAGAACTTCGTCGCGTCGGACGTCACCGCGATCCTGTCGGAGACCCGCAAGGTGATCTTCGTCGAGGAAGGCGAGCTCGTCACCGTGACCAAGGACAAGGTCACGATCACCGACTTCGAAGGCAAGCCGCACGTCCGCGAGCCGAAGACCATCACGTGGTCGGCGGTGCAGGCAGAGAAGGGCGGCTTCAAGCACTTCATGTTGAAGGAGATCCACGAGCAGCCGCGCGCGGTCGCGGACACGCTCACGGGTCGCGTCGATCTCGAGAACGACGACGTGCTGCTCGACGGCGTCGAGCTCGACGTCACGAAGATCAAGCGCATCATCTTCATCGCATGCGGCACCTCGTATCACGCGTCGATGGTGGGCGAGTTCCTCGTCGAGTCGCTCGCCCGGATCCCGGTCGAGGTCGACCTCGCGTCGGAGTTCCGTTATCGCGATCCGATCATCGGCCCGGGTGACCTCGTCGTCGCCGTCAGCCAGTCGGGCGAGACGCTCGACACGATGGAGGCGGTGCGCGAGGCCAAGAAGAAGGGCGCGAAGGTGCTCGCGATCTCGAACGTGCTCGAGTCGTCGATCCCGCGGCTCGCGGATTACGCGTTCTACACCCACGCGGGTCCGGAGATCGGCGTCGCGTCGACCAAGGCGTTCACCACCCAGCTCGTCGCGATGACGCTGCTCGCGATTCACCTCGGCCGCCGCACGAAGGCGCTGTCGCGCGAGAAGGCGCGCACGCTGCTCGCCGAGCTGGTGCAATTGCCGACGAAGATGCGCGATGTCGTCGAGAGTGGCGCGCAGCTCCAGGTGCTCGCGCGGCGCTACGGCCTGCCGTCGCCGCACGGGTTCTTGTTTCTCGGCCGCGGCGCGCAGTATCCGATCGCGCTCGAAGGCGCGCTCAAGCTCAAAGAGATCTCGTACATCCACGCCGAGGGTTACGCCGGCGGCGAGATGAAGCACGGCCCGATCGCGCTGATCGACGACACGCTGCCGGTCGTCGTGTTGGTGCCGCGCGGGCCGCACTACGAGAAGATGGTGTCGAACCTCGCCGAGGTGCGTGCGCGCCAGGGCAAGGTCCTCGCGATCGCGACCAAGGGCGACAACGAGATCGGCAGCCACGCCGACGACGTCGTGCTCGTGCCCGACACCGCGATCGAGCTCCAGCCGATCCTGACGGTGCTGCCGCTCCAGATGCTGAGCTACTACGTCGCCGACGGCAAAGGCACCGACGTCGATCAGCCGCGCAACCTGGCGAAGTCCGTCACGGTCGAATGACCAGAGCGAAGCTCACCCACTTCGACGATGCGGGCAACGCCCACATGGTCGAGGTCGGCGCGAAGCCCGAGACGGCTCGATCCGCGACCGCGCGCGGTCAGATCGCGATGGCACACGCGACCGCGCAGGCGATCGCCGCGGGCGCGATCGGCAAAGGCGACGTGCTCGGTGTCGCGCGGCTCGCCGGAATCCAGGCGGCGAAGCGCACCGCGGACCTGATCCCGCTGTGTCACCCGCTTCGCCTCACCGGGGTCGACGTCGAGCTCGCCCTGGCCGGCGATGTCGTCGAGATCACGGCGACGGTGACCGCGTTCGATCGCTCCGGCGTCGAGATGGAGGCGTTGACCGCCGTCTCGGCCGCGGCGCTGACGGTCTACGACATGTGCAAGGCCATCGATCGCGGCATGGTCCTCGGGGAGATCCGCCTCCTCGCGAAACGCGGTGGAAAATCGGGCACCTGGGTTGCCCCCGACGTGCGCAAGCGCAGTCGCAAGCCTGCCACGAAGCGTTAGGCCTCAGACCGAGGCAGATTCGCTCGGTCAGGCGATGCTGCTGCCATGGTGAAGCTGTCGTTCGTACTCCTGTTGTCTGCCTCCAGCGCGATCGCCGGTCCGGTCGACGCGCCGATCGTGGGCGGCACCACGACGACCGCCGACCAATATCCGAACGTCGTCGCGATCGAGGTCGGCCAGGGACTGTGCACCGGCACCCTGATCACTCCGGAATGGGTGCTGACCGCGGCGCACTGCGTGCTGCCCTCCGAGCTCAACGTCGCGACCCAGGCCCAGGTCACCTCGATGGTGAAGGTCCACGTCGGCACGGTCAGCGCGTTCTCCGGCACGATCGCGACCGCGCAAGACACGATGCCCGACCCGATGTTCAACGTGAACAACCTCGGGATGTACGACTCGGGCCTGATCCACCTGTCGACGCCGATCACGGCGATCAAGCCCGCGGCGGTCAACTTCGATCCCGCGGTGGCGGCCGTGGGTACCGCGGTGACGATGGTCGGCTTCGGGCTGTCGAGCGGCACCTCTCAGACCGGCGCCGGTACCGAGCGTCAGGTCGCGCAGACCGTCGTGTCGTGCACGCAGATGGAGGGCCAGAACACGAACCTCCTGTGCTTCGACCAGACCAGCGGCAAGGGCAAGTGCAACGGCGATTCCGGCGGTCCGTCGTTCGCCACGATCAAGGGCAAGCTCGTCGAGGTCGGCATCACGTCGTTCGGCGATCAGACGTGCTCGCAGTATGGCGCCGACACCCGGGTCGATGCGGAGAAGGCGTTCATCACCGCCCACGTCCCCAACCTCTACTGCCAGACCGACGCCGACTGCCAGATGGATCACAGCTGCTTCGCGAACACTTGCATCGTCACGCCCTTCGCGACGGGCGGCCTCGGCGCGACCTGTACGGGAAATACGGATTGCGACTCGACGACTTGCGGGAGCAGCGGCAACGACAGCAAGTGCACGATGACGTGCGCCCCGGCCGACATGAACGCGTGCCCTAGCGGCCTCGATTGCCTCGACGACGGCAACGGTGGTGGGTACTGCTGGCCGCCCGAGAACGGTGGGTGCTGCGACGCGAGCGGGCGGGGGGCGCCGACCAGTGTGCTCGGCATCATGATCGTCGGGTTCGCGTTGCGCCGCCGCCGGTCCTAGGGAGTAACGTTCCCCTCGTGGGACGTTGCCGGCACGCGGGGGCCGTAATCGTCGCGCTGCTACTGAGCGCGTGCGGCGACAACGTGTCGCGTTGCTCGCAGGTCTCGAGCGTCATCCCCCCGGCGCCGGCGTGCGCGCACGAGCCGTGCACCGACTTGTTCATCGTCGCGCATCCCGACGATGATCTTCTGTTCATGGGCAGCGACATCGCAGGTGCGATGGAGGCCAGCCATCGCATCGTGATCCTGTATGTCACCGCCGGCGAGCTCAGCGGCGATGACGATCAGTACTGGGTCGATCGCGAGCGCGGCGTGTTGAACGCGTACTCGGCGCTCGTCGACCATCGCGCCGGCACGCACACCGCGCTGGCGGGCAATCCTCCCGACCTGCTCCCCGGCGATTGGTCCGTCGCGCAACCGACCGCGCTGGGCTCGATCACCGCGGCCGAATACGACCTGCGCACTGCACCGGTCACGGCGCTGTTCCTGCGGCTCGGCGACTATCAAGAGCAGTGCTTGTGGGAGCAAACGAACGGCTGCAGCACGCACAACCCGAACCCGCCCGCTCCTCCGTATGTCGCGGTCACGATCGCGTGCCCGGGCGACGCCACGTCGGGCCGGCTCGCGTGTGCGACGCCGTTGCCGTCGCAGCAAGTCGACGACGCGGCGCTCGCCGGCGCGCTCGAGGCCGCGATCGAGCGCTTCCATCCGACGACCGTCGGGATGCTCGACGCGAGCGGCGTGTTCTTCGATGCGCTCGGACGTGCCGGCGATAGCGCCGGCTACACCGAGTACCCCGATCACTACTACTCGGCGCTCTACGCCCTGTCTGCGACGCTGCGCGCGGCCACGGTCACCGGCGAGCTCCCCGCGATCGCGAGCTATCGCGGCTACACGATCGCACGCGAGGCGCCGAACCTGACCGACTCGGTCGCGTGTACCAAGGATCTCGCGTTCGACGCGTACGCCCCGTTCGATCCAGACGTCGGGGCGGAGCACGAGCTCTACGCGATCGACAATCCCGCGTCGTATCAGCGGCGGTCGTACCCGCTGCGCACGCTGCCACCGCGCAGCGGCGTGTTGCGCAATCAGAATGGCTGCCTCGGCATCGTCGCGTCGGCGACCGCGATCGTCGGGTGCTCGGTCGCGCCGGTGTGGACGCACGATGCGGCGGGACAGCTCTCGAGTCAGGGGCTCTGCCTGCGCGTCATCGACAACGGCGGTCACGTCGTGCGGCCGGTGCCTCAGTGCTCGGGCTCGCCGTGCACGCCAATTCCGATCGAATTCCCGGCCGAGGTCGTGGTGACCGAGCCGTGCGGAACGCCGAGCGAGGGCTCTACGTTCGCGATGTTCGACAACGGCCAGATCCGCACGGCGTACGCGCGCTGCTTGGCAGTCACGTCGGACCAGCCGTTTTCGGCGGATTGCGCGCCGGTCGTCGTCGACGGCCACGTCACCGGCGCGGTGCCCGACGAGCAGGCGTGGACGTTCGAGTAGCGGTTACGGCCGCCGGAGCTCGAACACGAGGAGCTCGCCGAAGATCGGATGCTCGCGCGAACCGCACGGCGTCATCCCGCAATTCGCGATCACCCCGAGTGACGCGAGATGCGCGGCGAACGTGATCGCCTGGACCGCGACGATGCCATCTTGCGCGAGCGCCCACTCGATGCACGCGAGCGTCGCTTCGGTCGCGAGGCCCTGGCCACGCGAGCCGTCCTCGATGCCGTAGCCGACCTCTGCAACGCCGTCGGTTGGCCGGCCCTTGAACACGACGCTGCCGAGCACGCGGGGCGGCGTCTCCTTCGTCACGACGAGCGTGTCGCCCCACAGCCGCACGTCGGGTGCCGCGCGGATGGCTTCGCGCGAGTACGGAAACGCGCGCGCGATCAGATCGTCGTTCGGCCACGTGTCGGGGAACGTCGCGCCGGTCGGCCAGCCGAGCTGCTCGAGGTTGCGATCGAGCGCTTCTTCGGCGGCGACCTTGTCGTGAGCGAGCACGCCCTCGACCATCTCGAGCGTGATCGGCACCAGGCGCAGTCGCCGGGTCTCGAGCGCCGGCATTACGGCCCCGCGATCGCGATCCCGACCATGAAGGACAGCTCCTGCGGGCCGCCTCCGCCGACGAGGCCGTAACGCAGGTCGAAGCTGAGCATCAGCGACGACAAATATTGATCGAGGCCGACGCTGGCGATGCCGCCGTAATAAGAGCGCTGGCCGGTCGGCGAGGCATCGTTCGGGATCGGTTCGTTCGAACGCAGCAGCTCGGCGCCGGCGCGGAACGTCAGGTAGCGCTTCACGCTCTGCCACGGTCGCACGCGCACACCCGCGGTCAGATCCATCTGGACCGTGCGCAGCGTCGTGTCGATGTGCGACGCGCTGCCGCCGTACATGTACCCGAACATCGTCGACCACCGGATCGTCAGGCCATACCCGCGCTCGGTCGTCATCGGTTGCCACGCCGCTTGCGCGCCGAGGTAGTACCAACCGGTGCCGATCCGCTTGTTGTCGGCACCCGTGCCGGCGACGATGCCGGTGAGCAGGCCGATCGCGCCTTCGGGCAGCTGCTCCGCGTGCGCGGGGACGGCCGCGAGGAGGACGGCTGCAACGAGCAGCGACCTCATGATCAGAACTTCGACGTGGTGGCGAGGAACGTCATCTTGTCGTTCGTCGCGCGCAACCGGCGCGACAACGTCCGGACCCAGTTCCACAGCAGCTCGTACGCGAGATCGCGATCGACGAACAACAGATCTTCGAGGTCGCGCCGGTTGACCACGAACAACCGGCACTTCTCGTGGCACATCGCGGTCGCCGAGCGCGGCGCGTCGTCGATCAGCGACATCTCGCCGAAGTATGCGCCGGGGCGAAGCACCGCGAGGGCCTCCTCGCCCATGCCGGGGACGATCCGGCTGATCCGGACCGCGCCTTCGACGATCAGGTAGAACTTGTCGCCGGGCTCGCCCTCGGAAAAGATCGTCGCGTTCGAGCGGTAGACCTCTTCGAGCCCGATATCGACGATCCGGCGCAGGTGACCCTGGGGCAGCCCCGAGAACAGATCGATCTGGGTGAGGATCTCGAGCGTGGACTTACCCTTGAGGTCGAGTCCCTCCGCCTTGGCTTCCTCGTCTGCCATGTGCCGAACAGCGTCCCACGAGCCCCCCGAAAACGCAAAAACGGCCCGTCCTCGCGGACAGGGCCGTCACTACACGCGACCTGGAGCTACTAGCCGACCTTGAGGACGAGCAGGAGCGAGATGATGAGCGCGTAGATCACGAGCGACTCGATGAGCGCGAGGCCGAGAATCATCGGGCCGCGGATCTGACCAGCAGCGCCCGGGTTACGCGCGATGCCTTCGAGCGCGGCGCCAGCGGCACGGCCCTGACCGATCGAACCACCGAGCGCGGCGAGGCCGATGCCGAGGCCGGCGGCGAGCGCGATCCAACCGAAGTTGCCCGAGAGGCCGACCGTCTTCACGTTCTGGGCATTGAAGTTCGTCGCGTTCGGGTCGACGGCGATGCCGTCGGCGGCCGAGGCGATCGACGAGATCGCGGTGATGACGAACAGGACTGCGAGCGAGAGCAGGGGCTTGATGGTCTTCATGGTCATATTCCTTTGATGCGTGGTCGCGTGAGGCGGTTTTTAGTGAGTTTTCCGTCGAGAATCAATGCTCCTCGTGCTCGATCGCCATGCTGATGTAGACCATCGCCAGCGAGCAAAACACGAGAGCTTGGATCAAACAGACGAGCAGGCCGAGCAAGAGGAACGGCAGCGGCACGAGGATCGGGACGAGCGCGAAGAAGCTCATCACGACCTTGTGGTCGGCCATCATGTTGCCCATCAGGCGAACCGACAGCGACACCGGGCGCGCGATGTGCGAGATCAGCTCGATCGGCAGCATCAGCGGGATGAGCACGATGCTCGGCCCGAGGAAGTGCTTGAAGTAGGCGACGCCGTGCTCCTTGACCCCGAAGTAGTGGGTCAGGAAGAACACGAGCAACGCGATCCCGACGTTGGTCTTGAGCGTGTCGTTCGGCGAGATGAACCCGGGCACGAGGCCGATCAGGTTGCCGAACAGGATGAACATCCACAGCGTGCCGATCAGCGGGAAGAACCGCGC
>JBDUAS010000040.1:0-39401 GCA_040004535.1 Deltaproteobacteria bacterium | reverse complement strand
GGAGCTCCGGCTGTGGCCACGCCGCCAGCACGCGCGAGCACGCGCTCGACATGCGAGAGGTCGAGCCGCGCGATCGGCTCGACACCATCCTCGGGGCCTACCGCTCGTTGATCCCGGGCGCGACGCTCCACCTGACCCTCGACCACGATCCGAGCTGCATGTACTACACGCTCGAGGCGACCGAACCAGCGCGCAGCTTCGAGTTCCAGGTCGTCGAGAATGGCCCCGAGACCTGGCGCGCCGAGGTCACCAAGCGCTGATCCCAGCGGCGAGCACGCCATCGCGCACTCTTGCCGCATCCACCCCATTCGATCTCCGTGTTAACGGCACTCA
The DNA here is from genome assembly GCA_040004535.1 of Deltaproteobacteria bacterium. Lineage (GTDB taxonomy): Bacteria > Myxococcota_A > Polyangia > Haliangiales > Haliangiaceae > JABFXX01. Next base: position 39,068 of record JBDUAS010000040.1, on the reverse strand, counting down.
TGAACTCCATGTTGAGCAAGCTCGAGAACCTCGCGCGCAAGGCCAAGGCCCGCGCACCCTCGGCGGCGCGCGGCTTTCTAGACCGCGTCGAAGCCGCATATCACGCGCGGCGCGGCGCGCCGGCCTCTGCACCGGACGCGACCACCGCGCCGGCGAGCGGGTCCGCGCCGAGCGTGGCCGCCGCCGCGCCTGCACCTGCGCCCGCACCTGCGCCGGTGCCCAAGCCCAAGCCGATCAACTGGGAGCTGCGTTCGCAGGCCGAGCTGGTCGATCACATCGAGCAGCACTATCACGCGGGGCTTCGTCGAGATCTGCCGGAGTTGATCGATGCAGCGGGCAAGCTCGAGCGCGAGCACGCCAGCCACACCTCGCTGCCTCGCGGGCTCTCGGATCTCCTCGCCGAGCTGTTCGCCTCGCTCGATAGCCACATGATGAAGGAAGAGCGCATGCTGTTCCCGACGCTGCGCACGGGTGCGCGCGGCGGCTCGATCGACATGCCGATGCGCATGATGGAGCGCGAACACGACGACCACGCCGAGGGGCTCGAGAAGATCCGCGAGATGACCCGCGATCTCGCCGCGCCAGCGGATGCCACGCCCACGTGGACCGCGCTTTACGAGCGGCTCGCGACGCTCGAGTCAGATCTGCGCCAGCACATCTACCTCGAGAACAACATCCTGTTCGCGCGCGCGACCGGCGGCGGGGACTACTGAGCCGCAACGAGCCGCTGAGACCGACCGAGTCGCTCAGGCTGCGATGTGCGCCACCTCGCACGGTACGGCCGTTGCAAATCGCGATCTTCGATGTCCCGCGGTCGGCGTAACGCGCACGCACTGCGCGACGTGCTCGTGATGCTACAGCTCGTGCGCGTCCTGGCCGGTTGCGAACGCGACAGCCTCGATCTCGCCGCCCTGGTCGCGCCCGCGACCTGCCAGGGCTGCCATCCCGAGCAGGTCGATGTAGACGTCGTGGGAGCGGAGCAGGAACGTGTTCCAGCAGGCCGCGCGCAACGCCGTCTCGCGCTCCTCGCGCGAAGAGACCGTCAGCGGCTCCACCATCTTGATCTTGTACGGCTCGGCCCACGCGCGCTTGCTGGTCGTCATCTCGAAACCTCAGGACCGACCATGGGCTCTGATGCCGTTCGATTCAAACGCAATGATTTGAATAAATCGTTCGATTCCATCGAACAGTTGTGCCGGACCCGCTAGCCTCGGAAGATGGACCCGCGCTTCACGCTCGACCAGCTCATCGTGCTCGACACCATCACCCGCGCAGGCACGTTCTCGGGCGCGGCGAAGGAGCTGCATCGCGTGACCTCCGCCGTCAGCTACGGCGTGAAGGCACTGGAAGAGGCGCTCGGTATCGCACTGTTCGAGCGCGCGGGGCGCCGCGCCGCGCTCACACCCGCCGGACGCCTGGTGCTCGACGGCGCACGCGACGTCCTCGAGCGAGCGCGCGCCGTGTCGCGGCTCGGCGACGATCTCGCGGATGGCTGGGAGCCGTGCCTCGACGTGGTGCTCGACGGCATCCTGCCGCTGCCGCCGATCATGGCGGCCGTGCGCCGATTCGGTGAGCGCGGCGTGCCGACGCAGGTCCGGCTCGTCGTCGAGTACCTTTCGGGGGTTCGACGCAGGTGGGAGCGCGACGGCGCCGATCTCATGCTCGCGCTCGATCACGAGGGCGGTCGGCGCTACGTTGCACGGCCGCTGCCGCCGGTCGAGATGGTGCTGGTAGCGCACGTGAGTCACCCGCTGCACGCGCGCCCGAAGCCGCGCGATCGCAAGGTGCTCGCGGAGTACGTCGAGATCTCGGTCGCCGACTCGGGTACGACCGCGGCCGATCGCACCCGGCGCCTGTTCGTAGGAAGCCCGCAGGTCGTGGAGCTCTCGGACTTCCACGCCAAACGAGAGGCGCTGCAGAGCGGCGTGGGCTACGGCTGGCTGCCGCTGCACCTCGCGAAGGATGCGATGCGACGCGGCGAGCTCAAGACCGTCGGCTTCTCGGAGGGCGACCGTTACACGTTCGAGCCGCGGCTGGTGCATCGACGGGACGTGCCGCTCGGGCGCGCAGCGCGTCTGTTCGTATCCCTGTACGAGGAGGAGGTCAGCCGCAGGCCACGCAAGCGGACGCGAACGTGATCCGCGGGGTGAGATCGAGACTGGTCGTGGTGATCGCGCTCCTGGGCGTGATCGCCGGGGTGCCGCTCGCCCTGCTCGTCGCCGCGGGAGCGGTCGGCGCATTTCGTGTGGACGGTCCGCTCGGGTCAGCTCGACGATGTCGACACGCCGCCGCGCCGGATCTTGTTCGACGATGACTAGGACGCGCGGCGGGCGCGCATCGCAGCTCGGATCTGTCCCCGCTCGTCGTCCGACAGGAGCCGGATCGCGGGAAAGATCTCGCGCTCTTCGAGGAGGAGGTGAGGTTCGAGGACCTCGCGCAGGAGCTTCGTGGTCACGGCCAGGTCCTCGACGAGTGCGGCAAGGCCACCGGGATCGCGCTCGAGCGCGGCGCAGAGCTCTACGAGGTGGGCGACGTGGGGCTCGTGCTCGGCGTGATCGCGGTGCATCCGCTCGATCGCTCGATCGAGGGTGCTCTCTCGGCCCATCAGCACGGGCATCAAGAGCTCGTCCTCGTCCGCCAGATGGAGAGGAAATGCCTCCGCGAAGTAACGCCGAACCTGGCCCCCCGCCTCCTGGACGTCGAGCGCAGATGTCCGCTGCGCGGTGATCCGGACCGCCAGGGCGAGGAAGCGCCGGATGCGTAGATGGCACTCCGAGAGCAGGACATCGACATCACCGTCGATCGAACGTTTGCCGAGCTGGACGATCATGAGGCCTCCATGGTCAGTCTGATCCGCAGGCGTGCCACCAGCATGCGCTCGATGTGCTCGTGGATCCGCGGCTCGTCGACTTGCTGCGACGCACGAACCGACGCGATCGCTTGCATTCGCGAGAGCTGGATCGGCGCGCGCTCGCCCGCGACACGATCCACGTGCTCGTACAGGCCCCTCGCGCGTCCTCCATCGGATTGTGAGCCTCGAGAATCGCTCGCAAGGTCGCGATCAGCGCAGATGTCGGTGGCGGCACGAGCAGCGATCCGATCGCGGCGTGATCGGCGTGAAGGATCCGGATCATCTGCTTCGGTGGCTCGGCGTGCTGCGCTCGCACCTCGGTAAACATCACGTTCTCCTCCATCGCGAGGTGGCGCAGCAGGTCAGCCCTGAACTGGCGATACGCACCGTCATCGATGCGCTGCGGATCAGCGAGCGCTCCTGCCAGGAGCGCGTCGAGCCGCGCGTGATCATCGGTCAGGTAGTCGTGGATCGTCAGCAACGCCCTCGAGCATAGAGCCTTCGAGCTCGCTCGCACACCGCCTGCGACAAGACAGCACGGCGACCTCCCTGACAGCGTCACATCTCCGAGCTAAAACGCAGCATGGCAGCTGACCGGGGGAGTGCGGTCGAAGGTTCGGGACTCTCCCTTCGTCGGCTCGGCGCCGCGCCGCATCGCCTCCTGTTCTTCGCCGGTGTGACGAACATCCTCCTGGCGATGACGTGGTGGGCGGCGTGGCTCGTCAGCTCGCGCTGGCCGCAGCTGTTCGTCATGAAGTACCCGCCCGTGTACGCAGGGTGGCTGCACGCGTTCGTGATGCAGTACCAGATGCTGCCGAGCTTCATCTTCGGATTTCTGCTGACGACGTTTCCGAAGTGGACGAAGCAGTCAGACCTGCGCCTCCGGAACTACGTCCCGGTCGGCCTCGCGCTGGTCGCCGGGCAGGTCGTGACGCTCGTCAGCGCGCTGGGCTCGCATACCGGCGTCGTCGTCGGCGTTGCCATCACCGCGCTCGGGTGGACCGCAGCGCTCGCGGCGCTGGCGCCGGTCGTCTGGCGCGACGAAGCTAAGACCTGGCACGCGAGGTCTTGTCTCGCTGCGATCGTGATCGGCTACGTCGGGGTGCTCGCGTTCCTCGCCTTCGTGCTGGGAGCATCACTCGCGTGGGCGATGGTCGCGATCAAGCTCGGCACGTTCGGCTTCAGCGTCATGGTCTTCTTCACGGTCGCGCACCGGATGTTCCCCTTCTTCGCGGGGAACACCGTCGCGAACTATCTCCCGTGGCGGCCGATGTGGCTCCTCGCCGGCGTCTGGGTCGCGACCATGGTCCGCCTGACCCTCGCGCTCGCGGATGCTCACGCGTGGCTCTGGTGTCCGGATGCCGTGCTGTTCGGTCTGACCGGCTTCGCGTCATGGCGATGGTGGCCTCGCGGCTCGACGCCGGGGTTGCTCGCCGTGTTGTTCCTCGGGCTCGCGTGGCTGCCCATCGCCCTGCTGCTCTACATGATCGACGATGTCGCGTTCGCCGTCCACGGCCTCTCGTTGCTCGGCCGCGCGCCAGCGCATGCGCTGTTCGTCGGCTTCTTCGGGAGCGTCCTGATCGCGATGGTCACGCGGGTGACGCAGGGCCATTCGGGACGTCCGTTGGTCATGCCCGCCGTCGCGTGGTTCGCGTTCGGTGGCGTCCAGATCGTCGCGGTCATTCGCATCGTCGGCGAGCTCACGCGCGATCCCTTCGCGTGGTTCGCGATCGCGGCGGTCGCCTGGCTGGTCGCGTTCGGACCGTGGGTCGTTCGGCTCGCGCGTACGTACCTCTTGCCGCGAGTTGACTCGAAGCCCGGATGAAGCCGGCGACCTGACGGATCGCAGCTATCCGGGTCACGGCCTGCCCGAGCTGCGGCGACACGCTTCGCGTAGTCGCCTTCATCACGCAGCCCGACGTCACCGCACGGATCCTGGAGCACCTCGGACCACGGTCGTCGTGTCCAAGCGTCGCTCCTACGTACGCGACCTTCGGCCAGCCGTTCTTGCGCTAGCGAACTACGACGTTTTTCGGGCGTGCGTCGCATCCCGCTGGATCGCGTGCGAGGACCTCTCGCCACGCATCTCGGATGCGGGTCGAAGAGCGCGCGGACGAGCTGCAACGGACACCTGCGAGAAACCCATCGCCGCCGTCGAGGACGAAGTCGGGCAGAGCGACCCACACCGGCGAGTTATCGGCTTCGTTGGCCGCGTCCTTGCCCTCGCCCTCGAGCGCGAGACCGACGAGCGACAGGGTACCGTCGGGCTCACGCGCGACGGTCGCTTTGGCTCCGGCGAGTGCGAACGGGAAGTGCTTGTTCGCAGCCGGATCGCGAAGCGCGTTTCGGAGAATCCGGACGAGCCCCCCACGCGTCGTTCCACAAACCGCGACGGTCGTTTCGAACGGAAACGCGTCGAACAGATCAGCGTAACGAACGAGCCCTTTGTGGAGCGGCGTGCGAAGCGCGCCCGTGTTGGTAAGCGCGACCAGTGGCACATTCTTCGGAGGCGCCTCGGCGTCCGAGCCATGCGCCATGATCCCGAACGCGACCTGTTCGGCACCGGCGGTTGCGTCGACGGCCTTGGTCGGACAATCACGCGGCAACGTGGTGACCGTCGCGTCGCTCATCGCTTTGACTGCGGTAACCCAGGGCGCGGTGGCTAGGCTAACGTCACGGCCGAGCGCCGTTCTCGGTGGCGACGCTGCGAGAACCGCAATGCGATCGATCGAGCGAAGCGCGGTCGATTTCTTGTCGCGACAAAACCGAATGCGCGCGAGACCGACACCGTGTTGGTCGCTCGAAACAATCGGAATCCCGTCGAGCCGGCCGAGCATCCATGCGTGACGATGCCCGGCAATGATGACGTCAGGTCGGTCGGGGCCGAGTGCGGCCAGCAAAGTGGCGAGCTCGCCCTCGCGCGTTGTGGCCGCGGGTTCGTCGAGCCTCTGCGGCAGCGTTCCGTCGAGGCTGGCATGCGCGAGGAGGACGATCGGTGAGGCACCTGACCGACGCAGACTTCGGATCTCTGCCGCGACCGAAGCTGCTGCGCCGGTCGAGAAATCCAGGTCGGCGACGTTCGGGCGCGAGGTCGTGGTCGGGGTCTCTCGTGTCGTGTAGCCGACGACGCCGACATCGAAGCCCCCTCGACGGACATGGGTGGAGGCAGCAAAGTGAGGCCACGCCGGTCTTGCACCGCCCAAGAGATGGATGTTGGCCGAGAGAAACGGGAAGGTCGCGGCTGCCATACGAGCCATCAATGCGCCTCGCGGGCCTTGCGGACCCGCAGCGTCGGTCGCGCCGGGCTTCGCGAAGAGCTCGTCGTACCCCACCGGACCGAAGTCGAACTCGTGGTTGCCGATCGTTACGGCGTCGACACCAATCAGGTTGTAGGCCGCGATGATCGGCGCTCCTTCCGCCAGAGTCGACTCTAGGGGGCCGGTGAAGAGGTCGCCTGCGTCGAGAAGCACGACGGGGTCATGCGTCATCCGTAGATCAGAGATTGCATCGGCAAGCGCGACGACTCCGCCCGCCGGAATGACCCCCGTATCGACCACCGGTTCATCGGGCTCGATCTGGCCGTGCAGATCATTCCATGCACCGATCGAGAGACACGGCGAATCGGTGTCGCGCTTCGGAGTCTGGTGCGCCGCCCCGGAGCACGCAGCAAAAATCGCGAGCATGAGGCCCCACGTCGGAACCGCCACGAACCGAGAGCGAGGTAGCAAAATCTCGCTACGATTCAGCCGATCCACCCGGATCGGGGCAGATACGGCCGGACGGGAGCTAACAGATCGAGACGATTGCAAGGCCACGCGACTCTTCGTCAATGTGGTCGTCTCGACAAGGGTTAGAGTTCCTCTTCGTTCTGGGTACTCATCACTCTTGCCACGCTGCGCCGAACAGCTACAGACCCGGGCGGCGGATGATCGCCTTGCGTACCGTGACAAGGGTCTGCGCGAGCAGGCGACCGTTTAGCGATCCGCCGGTATCGAGCGTGGCCGCCGTCATCGTCAGCACGTTGCCCTCGAGGTGGGCACCTGTGTTGACGATGACCTCACCACTGGCCTGCCAGAACACGTTCGCAGGGACGGCGCCACCGGTCAGCGTAACCTGCGTGCCGGTGCTGAGCGTCAGGCCCTGCGCGATCTGAAAGATCCACACGTCAGTCGCGCTGCCGTCGAGGATGATGCTCGTCGTGATGTTCAGCGCGCTGCTCCACTTGTAGACTCCCGGGACGAGCGTGGTGGTTCCGATCATGCCCGCGCCGAGCTCGGTGACGTTCGGTGCGCGGCCGGCTGCGTCCACGAACGCGGTCTCCATGTCGCTGACCGCGGTCGTCAGCATGGTCGGGGTCGGCGCCGCGTAGTCCGGCGCGTAGATGCGGCCGGTGACCTCTTGCGTGGTCGAGAACTGCAACGACGAATCAGGGGTCAGCGGCATGCCGGTGATCGCCGTCGAGGTGATGGGGCTGACACCGAGGTCTCCGACGATCATCGAGGTCGGGACGTCAACGATGCCGCTCTTCGCGAGCAGCACGAAGTCCCCCGCAGCTCCGAGGTTCACACCCTGACCGGGCGCCACCGTGACACCGGTCGTGAACTTCCACGTGTACTTCGCCGCGAGCGCAACCTGGTCGACGCTCTTCGCTGCGGTCGAGATCGTCGCGATGTATGCCGTGTTGTTCGCGAGCTGGACGGAGGGCCAGAACACGGCCGTCGCGCCGGTCATGATCACCGTGCCGCTGATCGCCGTGTTGCCGAGCTCGGTGGTCAATGTGAACGCGCTCGACAGTGACGTCCGATCCATCGGCAAGCTAAACGTTGCCGATGCCGGCGCGTTGACCGCGACGTCGGTTGCGTTGGCAGCGGGGAGCGTCGAGACGACGATGGGCTTCACCGCGTTCGTGCCGTCCATGGAGCTGGAGCTATCACCTTTGCCACCGTCGAGCGACGCACCGAGGTTGTCGCCGCACGCGGCGAGTGAAAGGAGGACGCAAAGCAAACTTGATTTCATATGGGTTCTGGTTGACGGCCCCCGAGCTGACCGGCATCCCTGTCGTGTGCAAGCCACGCTCCGTCACGACACTCGCGTACCGGGGTGCCGACGCGTAGGGCCCGCTGATCGGTCGCGGCCGTGGGCGGGGCGATCGCGCGGCTCGGGCACCGTGCGCCCACTGGGACGCGGACACCGCTACGGAGTGTAGGCAACCGCGAGCGCGCTTCGCTTCCTTGGGGCGCTTTGCGCTGATCCTCGCAGACAGATAGAGCTCGAATTGCGGCAACTGCTCGTCGCCGGCGATCGACGCGAACATGTAATCGCCGGGAACCGGAGCTCGCTGAGCGTGTCCCCCGGTGTACGTCGCAGACCCTCTCGGATCCCGACTCGGACGAGCACGCTGCGTTCGTCGCGATCAAGACCGCGGCGCTCGAAGGCATCGAGAGCCGGCTCGCGTTGGGATCCTGCCAAGGTGGCAACACTGGGTGCGGGCGCGGTCGGAGTGACGCTCGCGCTAACGCTCGAGCCGGACCAGCTCGCGAGCTGGGGTTGGCGAGCGGCATTCGCGGTCGGGCTCGTGATCGTGCCGATCGGGTTTTACCTGCGGCGAGCATTACCCGAGACGCTACCGACGCCAAAGCATCACTCCGCGGGGAGCGTCCTTCGTGCAGTACTCCGTGACCGCCGCCGCGAGCTCGTGCTCGTCGTGCTCGCTACGATGTGCATGACCGTCAGCACCTACGTGTTGAACTACATGGCGACCTACGCGATGACGACGCTCGGGATGTCGCCATCGAGCTCGCTCGTTGCACCGATGATGGTGGGAGCCGTGACGATCGCTGGCTCGTTGATCGGCGGGCCGTTGTCCGAGCGCTTCGGTCGCAAGCGCACGATGATCGCGTCGCGGCTGAATCACGATCGTCGTGGTGATTCCCGCGTTCCTCTACCTACTCGACGACCCATCGGTAGGCGCGCTCATCATCATGATCATGGTGATCGGACTAGCGTCCACTCCGGGTGCAGTTGCGGCGCTCACCGTGATGGCCGAAGTATTTCCGGCCGACACGCGCGCCGCGGGAATCTCGCTCGCCTACGCGCTGACGGTGACGATCTTCGGTGCGACGACTCAGGTGATCATCACGTGGCTCATTCGCGTGACGGGCAGTCCACTGGCCCCCGCGGTGTACGTGATCGCGACGAGCATCATCAGCATCATCGCGATGACGATGCTGCGCGAGACTGGTGATCGGCAACCCGAAGCAGCGTAGCGAGTCGCCGGCACGCTCCTGCAGAACAGCGGGTGCGATGCTCCGTCAGCAGCCTCGTGCTGCCGAGAGCCGCGATCGGCGGTCGAGCTCGATCCGGAACGAGCTTCTGGATTCTCGCCGCAACCCGGTATTGGGGCGCGACAACGCCACGTGGCTCAGTCCTTTGGCATCACGATCGGCGAGAAGTGCGCATGGACCAACTTCCACGCGCCGCCGACCTTCGTGTAGACGCGCGTCGACTTGCTCGTCCTGTTCTTGATCTTGCCGTCCTTGGCCTGGCTCACCCCGAGGAACGTGTAGCTCAGGATCGCCGTGTCCCCGTAAACCTGGACCTTGGCGTTCGCCATCTCCGAGGCAAGCTGCTTGCCGCCGTCCTTGAGGGCCAGCTCGCCGAACTTGACGTTCACCGCCTTGGTGTCGACGCGCACGGCGAAGTCACCGTTGAACTCGGTGTAGTCGTCGGCGGCGATCGACATCTGGTCGGGGACCGGCCTGCCAGCGGCCTCGGCGGCCCACTGTGTTTTCGTGATCGCGATGACCTCGGCCGCGACCTTGGGATCCTCATTGGCGGCGGCGACGCCACCGAATGCGAGGATGACGACAAACGACGCGAGAGACAGCTTCAACGTGGAGCTCGACTTCATAGGAGAACCTTCGGCTAGGGTGAACGGCCAGCTCAAGCCAAATCCTTGTCTCATCCCATTCGCGCCGGCGTTATCCGCGCTCGTGTCGTGTGCATCGCGAAACCGGTCAGCGTCGCGTGCTCCGAGCACCCGCGCGATCGAGCGAAACACGAGCCGCAGCGTCTGCGGGCGTGAATCTGCGCTCGTACGTCGCACCGCGGAGGATCGAAGATCGTCGCCTTCGCGGCACCGGACAGGTGTGCCCGCTGCATCGTTCAACGTCGGCTGGCTTACAGCTCGTCGCGGCTCGCCGAGCGATCTCCGTGGTGACTCCGGCGACCGTTGCGGGCACCGCGACCACAAACAGCTGTACCAGACGTCAAACACATCCAACCCGACCAGGGCGATACGCGACGCCCTTCTCGGCCAACGCCATCCGCGCGGCGTGGACGTGAACCGCCGAGCTTCTCGACGAGCCATGCATAGAAAAGCCGCGCGCGCTCTGCGTACGCGAGAGTCATCCTCCGATCGACGGCGGGCTCACGCGGCTGGATGCTCGCCGAGACCCTCGCGCAACAGCCACGCGATGACCTGTGCGACCGCGGGCGTGCGTGGCTCTCGCGGGGGGCGAATCAACCAGTACGCGGTCCCCAGCTCGATGGAGAGATCTGCGAGCGGACGGACGAGTACGCCCGACGCTAGATCGTCGGCGACCAGTCGTGCGCGTGCCAGCGCGACCCCTTGTCCCTGCGCAGCGGCCCGCAGGACCATGTCCGAGGACGCGAAGCGTGGCCCGCGCCGCACCTCGAGGGCGCGTGGGCCATGCACACGCCGCCAGACGTCCCAAGCCGTGTTCGGCTCGCGATCGTGGAGCAAGCGCGCGTGGAGCAGATCGTCATTGCGGCGCAGTCGGCCATGGGCCGCGAGGAAGCTAGGGCTGGCCACCGGAAACAAGGTCTCGTCCATGAGCGCCGTGACCTCGGCTTCTCGCCATGGCCCTCGGCCCATCCGAATCGCGAGGTCGACTCCGTTGGCCTCGAGATCCTCGACCCTCTGCTCGACGACCACCGACAGCTCGACGGCCGGGTAGGCGCGGGTGAAGCGCGGCAAGCGCGGCAATAGCCAACGCACGGCGACCGATGGCGTGGTCGAGACGAGCACGGATCGCGGCGACCGATCCTCGCGAACCTCTTCGACGGCGGCTTCGATCGCGCGCAAGCCCGCGACCACCGCGTCTCCAAGCGCTTCGCCGCGCGGCGTGAAGGTCAGTCCACGGCGCCCGCCACCGGCGCGCACGAGAGGCACGCCCAGCCACGCCTCGAGCTCGGCGAGGTGTCGGCTGACCGCCGAATGCGAGACCCCCAGCAGGCGAGCGGCGGCTCGCACGCCACGCTCGCCCCGGATCACAGCGAACACCCGGAGCGCATTGAGCGGGAGGTCCTTCAAATGGTGCCTTGAGGTCACCATATAACGTATCGATCAGACCAGACAAGAAGCCCGCGTGTCGCCAGACTGGTCGTCATGAGTCGCATTGCTGGCACCTCAGGGTCGCGCAACGCATGGTCTTATTTGAAGACCGATCTTCGGAGGTCCGTATGAGCTCCCTGGCTCCCGTCGTCGGCCTGGTTTGGATCGCCGCCATCACACCCGGACCTAACAATCTCGTCGTGCTGCGCGCGGCGACCCGCAGCGGTATGCGCGGCGCGCTACCCGCGATCGCGGGCGCCATCGCCGGTGGGCTGGTGCTGCTCGCTGTTGTCGTCGCCGGTGCCGGACGTGCGTTCGCCGCCGAGCCAAGTCTGCGGACCGGGATCGCGCTGGCAGGTGGGGCTTACCTCGCCTGGCTCGGGGGCCGGATGATCGTCAACCCCGGGGCCTCGCCTGTCGACGCGCAGGACCGACCGTCTCCGAGCTCGGACCCTTCCCGCGCCACGGCGATGTTCACCTTCCAGTTTCTCAACCCCAAGGCGTGGGTCATGATCTTGACCGTCACGGCGGCGACGCCCGGCGAGCTCCTTCCGCTCGCGGCCGTATTCACGGTGGTGCCTCTCGTGTGCCTGTCTCTGTGGGCGGCACTCGGCGCGTTCGGCGTACGGCGCCTGCGCGGGACGGCGATGGCGCGGCTGCTCGATCGCGCGTTCGGTGTGGCTCTGGTCGTGATCGCCCTCGCCCTTGCCTTGGAAGCCTGAGAGTCCAGATGCTCGCTCCAACCACCACTCGAGTACTCGCGTTTGCCGGGAGCCTTCGCCGGCACTCACACAACAACCTGCTGATCGAGGCGGCGACAGCGCTGGCTCCGGACGGCATGACGATCGACTCCTACCGCGACCTCGGCTCGCTCCCCCTCTTCGACGAGGACGCCGAGCACGACCGCCCTGCCAACGATGCCGTGCGCCATTTCCGGCACGCTGTCGCGTCCGCAGACGGCCTGCTGATCGCGACTCCCGAATACAATCGCTCGTACTCGGGGGTCCTCAAGAATGCGATCGACTGGTTGTCGCGTGACGACGACCTGCTGTGGGGACGCCCGGTCGCGGTCCTCGGCGCGACCACGGGACCCTGGGGAACGCGCCTCGCCCAGACGGCGCTAACCTCCGTCTTGCACGCGACGGGCGCGGCGGTCATGCCGGGCCACGACGTGTTCGTGCGCGACGCCGAACGCGAGCTCGACCACGTGGAGTGTCGGATCAGCGAGCGCTACGAAGAACGGTTACGCACGTTCGCCTCCGCGTTCCGAGACTGGATCGCGTGCACGGCACCGTGGCGCGCACGCCGACTCGGGAAGGCCGCTTGATGGCACGGTGCGCTGGCCCGACGTGATCGCGCGCGGTGGGGTGGGGCAATAGCGCTCGCCGCCGGCAGAGGGGGGCCAACGCGAAAGCGGGTTTGCGTCGCCCGTCGTCGCCGGGGCGTTGGTCCAGAGCATGCAAAGCATACCGATATGACGAAAAAGCTGATCGCCGGTTGTGTCCTCGCTCTCTCGATCCTCGCCGCTGGTAGTGGATGCCGCTCGTCAGCGGGCGTGCAGACCGCGCATCACTCAGCCGGTGTCGGCGTCGGCGCGCACTAGCTGACAACGGACTTTCGCGCTGCGGCTCCGACGTCACCTGGCTCTCGAGCGGCGTGAGGACATTTTGTTCCTACCGTTCCGAGCGATGCAACGGGCCGACATCCACGCCGACGGACGTGTTGAGCGAGATCTGGACGTGGGAGTTGCCGTATCGGGGGCGACCAGAATGCCGCTGTGCTCGGTAAGGCCTACGCGACCTGCACGGAGCAGTACAACGGCGCGGTCAACAGCCCACTCGACGTATGCATGGTCATCGTTTGCGCGGCCGGGGAAGCGCGAACTTCTCGAGTCGGTTGATCAAGGTGCGTCTCGAGATGCCGAGAAGGCGAGCGGCGTTTGTCTGATGACCGTGACAAGTCTCGAGCGCGGCAAGGATGCGCTCGCGTTCGGTCGATGCTCCGTCGGGTTCAGGCGCGACTGCAATCGTTGCCGGTGTCGACTGACCGACGCGCATCTTGTCGTACGGCAGGTCGATTACCTCGATCGTATTGTTCGCGCACAAGACCATTGCGCGCTCGACCATGTTGCGGAGCTCGCGGACGTTTCCGGGCCACGCGTAACGCCGCAGCATCTCCAGCGCAGCTTCGGTGAAGCGCGGCGGCTCGGTACCGGCCTTCGCCGAGATCGTACGTGCGACCTGGCGCGCCAAGGGCTCGATCTCGGCGACACGCTCGCGCAGTGGCGGGATCACGATCGCCATCGCGTTGAGCCTGTACATGAGATCGAGCCGGAACGTGCCTCTGGTGACCTCGACGTCGAGATCGCGGTTCGTTGCCGAGACGATCCGGACGTCGATGGCGCGGGGTGTGACGCCACCGACTCGCGTGAGCTTGCGTTCGTCGAGGACGCGCAACAGCTTCGCCTGAGTTGCTTGCGTGAGCTCGCCAACTTCGTCGAGAAACACGACCCCGCCGTCGGCAACCTCCAGCAAGCCCGGTTTGGTCGCGACCGCACCGGTGAATGCGCCGCGCTCGTGGCCGAAGAGCTCGCTCTCGAGCAAGGTCTCTGCGATCGCAGCACAGTTGAGCCGAAGGAATGGCGCTGACGCACGATCCGAGTGGCGATGGATCAGCTCGGCGATGACCTCTTTGCCGACACCGGTCTCGCCTTGCAGAAGGACGCTGATGTCCGCCTTCGCAACCCGTCGTACCAGTGCATGCAACGCCGCCATCCGGGGATCCTCGACGACCACGTCCTCTTCCGAGGCGAACGCGAGCTCGCCTCTCGCCCGGCTACGCGCGTGCGCGGCTAGCGAGCTCGAATCACGACCGTCCCGGGGATACCAAGCGGAACCGATCCGGGCTGCGATCTGCCGCGCTCCGAGGGCGCGCTCGAGCTCGGCGACGAGCTCGAGGCCTTGGCGCGGATCCACATCCAGTACGAGCACGGCAAGCTCGTTCGGTGCGTACTCCCCGACCAGGTCGTGCGCGCGAAGGTGGTTCGCGAGCAAGTCCAGCGCCTTCGCCTGGTCGGCGACGACGTGGAGCACCACGAAGCCCGAGCCGGGCGTCGCGCACTGATCCTCTAATCTTGTCTCGAAGTACTCGAACGAGCGGACCCGGCGCGCGGGCGCCGCGCGAAGCGCACGGCGCTGGACGACGAGCGTCACGCCCCCGACGCGAAATGGCTCGTTCGGGGAGAGCTCTGCGCCCGTCTGCGGTGTCAAGCGTTGCTCTCGCACCCACGTGCCGTTCGCACTGCCCAGATCGGTGACCCGAAGCGGCGACAGCTGCAACACCGCGTGTTGCCGTGAAATCGACGTGTCGTCGATCCGAATCTCGTTCTCGGGTGCTCGGCCGATCGTCACTGCGCCAACGTGTGGGATAGCCAACGTCGTGAACATCGCGTCACCGACGACCAACAACGAGAGGCTCTCGCTGGTGTCGACCGTCGTCCTGAGCGTGGTTTCCAGCACAGGTTCGCAGTGTTACCCGAGCATGGGGCTGGTGCAACCGAGCTCGCAATCGCGCTAGAGTCTCGACCATGGTCACCTCGCACACCTCGCTGTCAGAGGCGCGGGGTGACGATCCGTCAGGTGACCTTCCGGCGGGCACCCAAATCGACGACTACCGGATCGTGCGCACGCTCGGTCGCGGCGGCATGGGCACGGTGTTCGAAGCGGTCCATCAGATCATCGAGCGACGGATCGCCTTGAAGGTCTTACATCGAGATCTATCGGCGAGAGGCGATGCTGTCGCGCGCTTCGTGCGTGAGGCGCGCGCCGTCAATCGCACCCGTCATCCCGGCATCGTCGACGTGTTCGGATTCGGAAGGACACCAGACGGTCGCGCCTACCTCGCGATGGAGCTGCTCGAGGGCGAGACCCTGCGCCACCGCCTCGCGCGCGAACGACTCTCGTTGACTCAAACCTCCGCGATTCTCGACCGCATTGCACGTGCTCTTTCGGCGGCGCACGCAGCTGGCATCGTTCACCGCGACCTCAAGCCGGATAACGTGTTCATGCTTGCGACAGGCGAGCTCAAGCTTCTCGATTTCGGAATCGCCAAGCTGTCGACGCCCACGATCATCGAGGGTGCGGTCGACGTCACCCAGCCGGGTGTATTGATCGGAACGCCCCAATACATCGCGCCCGAACAAGCGCGGGGGCTCGCGACGTCGTCGAGCGCTGACATCTACGCGCTCGGCGTGCTCGCGTTCGAGATGCTGACCGGACGCCCACCATTTCTTGCGACCGACGCGCTCGAGTTGCTGGCGAAGCACATCACGCTTCAGGCGCCCGCACCGTCCGATCTGGATCCCGCACTGCCACCGGCGGCGGATCACCTGGTCGCCGCTATGCTCGCGAAGGATCCGGACCAGCGGCCGTCGGCGGATGGAGTCTGTGAGCTACTGCTCGAGCTTCCGACGCTCGAACCGTCCTACGACCGCTTCGCAGGGGGCCAAGACGACTCCTCCGCGGCGGACACGAGACTCCTCGCTGCGGTTCCGGACGTGCGATCACGACGTGCCTTCAAGTACGCGATCGCGTCGCTCGTGATGATCGCGGTGGCGGTTCGCGGCATCGTATGGTGGCGGGACACGGCGCCCCCCACGGCCGGTAAGCTGATCGAAACAGCAGCGCCGACCATCGCGCCGTTACCCGTACCCCACCCGCCGATGCGTCCAGCGACGTCGTCGGTCGCCGAAGCACCAATCGCCGACACTCAGCAACCGCGCCCTGCGACCCGACGACTCCCGCCTACGCTCTCACGTCCGAAGCCGCGCCCTGCGCCGCCGAAACCGAAGACCGTCGAGCCCGCGCCAGTGCAACCCGCGCCGGCGCAACCCGTTGTCGACGATGACGCCATACGCAATCCTTACGAGAAGTGATGAGACCTTGGTGCGTTGTCATCGCTGTCTCGATCGCGCGCTTGGCGACCGCGGATCCGGACGACCTGAAGTCCGCGAAGGCCGCGTATGTCGAAGGGAGCAACCATTACGACCTGCGCGAGTACGCGGCAGCGATCGATGCGTTTCGGCGCGCGTACGCGCTCGACCCGAAGCCGTTGGTGCTGTTCGACATCGCGCAGTCGTATCGACAGCTGCACGATTGCGACAACGCACGTACGTTCTATCGCAATTACCTGCGAAACGAGGTCGAAGCCGATAACCGTGCGAAGGTCGAGGGCTTTATCGCCGAGATGGATGCATGCGTATCCGCGCAAGCCAAACCTGAGCCGGTGGACCCGTCGATCCGGCATGCTCCGGCGAAGACCGGACTCCCGGTTTCGGTTAGCCCTCCATCTCACGCCCTGCGCTATGCCGGAATCGTCACCGGCGCCCTCGGTCTGATCGCGGTCGGCGCGGGTGTGTATTTCTCCGTCGACGCGAATAGCCGTGCCGACGAGGTAGCCCAGACCTGCGCGGGTGGCTGCAACGCTGCCGATGTGGCCGACGCGGATCGCGCTGGGAGGACATCGAGTCGCAACGCGGTCATCGGTTACGTTGCCGGCGGAGCACTCGTCGCTGCAGGTGCCTCACTCATCGGCTTGTCGCTGACGCGTGAGGATGTCGCCGTCGCGCCCACGCGCGGGGGCGTAGCGATCGTCGGAACGGTGCACTTTTGAGGGCACTCGCGCTCCTGGTCGTCGCGGGCTGCTACGCGCCGGACCTGGCGCCGTGCGCGGTGCACTGCGACGACACGGTGCCATGTCCGAACGAGCTCGTCTGCGCCGTCGATCGCCACTGTCATCCGGCGGGGGACACCACGACATGCCCGAACGACGTCATCATCGCGGTCAAGAAGACCGGCGACGGCGGCGGCCGGGTGGCCAGTCCTGACGGCATCGACTGCGGCACGACGTGCAGCGTGACGCTCTCGCCGGGGACGAACATCGCGTTACGAGCGACGGCGAACACGGGCTCGCGGTTTGTCGTCTGGACAGGCGCTTGTTCCGGAACTGATACGTGCGCGATCTCGGCGACCAGCGATCAGACCGCGACCGCTCGGTTCAACCTCGCGTCGAACCTGACCGTGATATTTGCGGGGGGTGGAGGTGGACGCGTGACGTCGTCCCCCAGCGCGCTCGACTGCACCGCAGACTGCACGGTCGCGTTCGATACAGGAACGTTCGTCACCCTCGTAGCGACCCCCGACGCTTCGAGCACGTTCGGTGGTTGGGACGGCGCTTGCATCGCGGACCCCTGCGAACCGCCTCTCGATGCCGACGCGACGGTCACCGCGTACTTCCAGTGATCACACGCGCAGGCGAGCGGCCTCGTAGACCTCGGCGAACGCGAAGCCGCTGACGCGTCCCATCGCGCGGGCGAGGTCGCGCGATGAATCGAGGTCGAGCTTCACTGCTTGCGACTGATGACAGGCGATCGCCGAGAGCTTCTGATCGACGTGCGCGGAGATGTCGGCGAAACAGGTTCCGATCGAACGGGTCTGCGCGTTCAGCTCCGGGCTCGATAAGTATGCCAACAGGTCACACGCGGTTCGGCGGAGCGCCGACACCGTCGCGCGATGAACGAGGCCGTGATCCCAATGCAGGTCGTGCGCCGAATGCGTGATCACGAGCTCTGGGCGGATCTCGGAGATCAACAGATCGAATCGGCGTACGAGCTCGTGCATCGCGAGATCCTCGACCCGGCATTCGCGTTCTGTTTCGATCACGACGGAGCGCGCGCCGAGGATCTTGGCCGCGGCACGTGCCTCCTCGCGCCGGAGATCGACGCGGTCGGGAATCGAGACCACCGCCATCGTGACGGTCGCCCCCGACGCGCATAACCGAGCGATCAAGCCCCCCGCGCCGACCTCGAGGTCGTCCGGATGCGCTCCGATCGCAAGCACGCGCGTCGCCGCGATCATGCGGCTAACCGCATCGGATGACTGCGGTCGAACAACAGGTCCCGACTCGCGCCCCCGGCATTGCACAGGAGGTCGATAAAGCCGAGTCGAGGGACAAAGCCCGGTGCGACCTGCGGGTAGGTGGGATGAGTGAACTGCTGCCAGATCAACCCGATCCCTGCGCGACCGATCCGCTCGGGGTCAAGATACGTCGTCGAGCCACCGCCTCCACTGAGATACGCGCGCGCGCCAACTTTACGGCACAGATCGATCAGCCGGTCCGTCTTGGCTCCCTCGAGACCCAAGGTCGATGACCGAACGATCGGCGTCGTGATCCCGAACCAGCGGCGCGCGAGATCGAGCATGTGAAGATCGAGTGCTAGCAGACTCGTCCACCATCGAGAGAAGACATCCTCGAGCTCCGCGCGGTATGCCGCGAAGTACGGCGCACGCCGATAGGCTTGCTCCAGCGTGAGCCAGATCCGGCGCTGCCAGTGTTGCTTCGCGTTGCCACCGTGATCGATCTGCTTGTCGCAGATGCGCTCGTGCTGACCGCCCCGCACTAACGGCACGGTCAGCCACAGCTCGTGTTCATCGACCACGATCCGCTGGCGGTTTTGATAGTTCTGCGCCTCGTACTGGAGGTCATCCATGATGACGAAGAGATCGGCCTTGGCGAGCTTGTCCAGGTAACCGAGCCAGGGCAGGAAGTGCGGCTGATGTGCGGCGACGATCATGTGACTCCTTTGATGGATGGAGGTGGCCCGCCGCCATGACCGCGGGTCTCCCAGCTCGAGCTATCCAGCGTGAACAAGCCAAGCGGTGTAAGCAGCACGTACGCGACAGGCATCATCACAGCCATTGGCAAGAACGAGAGTGGATGGACGCGCAGCCACGGCGGCAGCGCGCGCACTGACGGCGCCAACGCATAGATCAAACCGAAGATCGCGATTAGCTCGGCGTGAAACATGACGAGCTCGAAGAACTGACCCCTTGCGATGTGCACCGCGATCACGGCGGGGTAGACGATAAGCAGCAGCAACATCGACAGGTAGTGCAGGCAGAGCAGCGGATGCAATTTCCACGCATGACCGATCCCGACCAAGAAATCGACAATGTTCGACCGCTTCCAGCGTAGCTGTTGATTGAAGTAGGCCTTCAACGTCGTCGGCGCTTTCGTGAAGCACATCGCGTCCATCGTCATGCGAGTCTTGTAGCCGTGCTTCACGATCTGGTGCGTGAGGAATCGATCCTCCCCGTACTTGATCTCTACCCCCATCACGTTGCGACGCTCGAGGATCGGCTCGAGCTCGATCAGCACGTGGCGGCGGTACGCGGTGAGACAGCCGGACAGACACATCACCGACTCGAGCGACCGCTCGAGATTCTTCATGTGCTCCTGGCCAAAGTAGTACTTGATGGTCTGCATGCGCGACAGCCAGTTGTCATTGGGATTCGAGACGTGAACGCGCCCGCCTACTGCGGCGATCTCCGGGCTCGAAAATCGCGCGACTAACTCGCGCAGCGCCGTCGGGTAGACGATCACGTCGCTGTCGACGGACAGGATGATCTCGGCTCGGGATTCGCGGACCGCATGGTTGATCCCGCGGCGCTTGCCCATGTTGTGCGGATTCTGGATCACTCGAACATTGCGATAGACCCTGGCCGCCTTGCACGCCCACGCATAGCTGTCATCTGTAGAACAGTCATCGACGACGATCACGTCGAGCTTGTCCGCCGAGTACTGAAGGCGAACCAAACTCTCGATCGTCGTGAAGATCGAGCGGCCCTCGTTGAAGAGCGGGACCACGATCGTGACCGTGGGCTCGTACCCGACGATCTTGTCATCGATCTTGCGGCCACGTACGACGCGCAGGTACCACCCGAACACGTACCGGTTCAGGAACACGATGAAGATAAAGAGCGCGACCGCCAGCTCCACGAATGCTTCCCGAGCAAGCTTGGTGCCTGCGGCGGTCGGTGCGAAACCAGGGACTTAGAGCTCGTTTGTGCAAGCGTTTGTGCAAGACGCTTGCACAAGCGCGGCGAAGCTCGCGAAACCTGTGGCCCTGGTACTGGCGTCAGACTTGCTGATGACCGCTGCCATGTCATCGAAAGCATCGCTGCCCCGGATCGTCCGGCCAAGCGAGCTGGCTGCAGCCGCGGCGACGCGACCTCATCTGATCGACCTCGACGTCCGAGATACGATTCCCAATGGAACGCTCCTCGGCGTGGTACCAGCGCAGCTCGATGCTGCGGTCGCGCGGCTCCGGGTAGAGTCCAAGCCGGTCGCCGCGACGCCATGGCAAACCTTCGAAGACATCGGTCTCAAGCCGAAGCCACTCACGACGAAGCTGCAGAAGCTCGTCGTGTCGACCTACCGGCTGCTCGGCTTTGCGATCCTGACGATCATCGTGGTCGTGCTCGTGGGCTACATCGGTACGACTGCGTTCTACGCCGTCAACAAGACGTGGATCACGCCGATCGCTGTGAGCGCCACCGACGAGAAGGTCGTCGCCTTGCACGCGGAGCTCGCGGCGCAGCGAAACTCGCGCGACAAGCTCGACGACGAGCTTCGCTCCGCACAGCTCGACCTCGCGGCGGAGCAGGCGTTCCAGCTCGAGTATGCGCGTGCTATCCGTCACGACCTCGAGACCCGCCGCGCATCTCTCGCGAAGGTCAAGCAGCTCGCGGGAACCGCCGCGACGGCGGGGGTACGAATTCGATCGAACGCGGTGACCTATGCGCGGGCGAACGAAAGCAGGCTCGCGGAAGAATGGAAGGCGGGGTTGGTCGACCGCAACGCGATGCTCGCGAGCAAGTATCAGGATGCGCAGATCGCGAGCGCGAACCTCTCGCTCGCCGAGCGTCAGGCGGAGCTCGATCAGCGCGCGACCGAGCTGGCCGCAGAGACCCGATCACTCGACGCGATCCTCGACGACGAGCAAGGCGCTGCGGCCCTGTCGTACGATGTCCTGAAGATCAAACGCGACTACGACTCCTCGAAGCTAGCGCTCGCGAAAGCCAAGCAACACGCCGCGATGCTAAGCACGTCGCTCGCACGTCAGGACCAGGTCGTCGCGAGTCTGAAGGGCTCTGCATATCTGCGGGCCGTCGATGATCGCGCGACTATCGCATTCATGCCGTACGACAACCTCAGCGGGGTTGCGAAGGGTGGCCAATTCTATCGCTGCCGGCTTGGCATGCTGTGGTGCAGGAAAGCGGGCAGCGTGCTCGCGATCTTGCCGGGGGAGGTCGCGTTCAAGCATCCAAAGCGCGACAAACAACTGCGCGGCCAGATGGTCGAGCTTCAGCTCGAGGCTGATGAGGGCTCCGCTGCGGAAGAGGACGTCCTGTTCTTTGGTGGCAAGCCGCTGTGGTGGTGAGGATCGCGATCGGACTTGTCCTCTTGTGCGGCTCGGCGGTAGCCGACGACGGCTATTGCGACTACGTGCGTGGAGTCGCGTCCGCCACGAGTGCGACGCAGCTCGCACCCGAGCTCGTCGCTCAGTTCGGGTACATCGAGCAAGCACCGACCTCGATCGTGCCGGAGCAGACCTCGAACAGCTTGCGCCTGATCGCAGGCTTGCGGTACCGGATGACTGGAGTCTACGAAGGACTCGCAACCCGCGATCACGCGGCGGCAGATTGCACGCGGCACCGGGCTCTCGAGCAGCTGCGCGGCGAAACGCTCAGCCGCGCGCTCACCGCGAAGGCCGCGGTTCTGGACGCCGCACTCGGCGAGGCCGACAAGCTTGGCATCGCGATGGTTGCCGACCTCGAGGCCCACCGCAAGAATGCACAGGATGCGACGGCGTTGCGGTTGCGCGTCGACGAGCTCCGCGAGCTCGCGGCTGAGGCGCACCGTCAGCTCGGCGCCTTACCCGCACCGCGTTCGGAGTCGCTGGGACGCTCGCTGACATCGTACCGCGATGCAGACGCGGCCATGGAAACAGCAGAGGGCAAGCTGCGTCGCGCGCAGGCCGTGGACGTGAGCGTGCGCTTCGGGGTCGACGAGCTCTTGGGTCGCGACAACCCCATGCCGTTCTTTGCGGTCGTCTCGGTCGGGCTCAACGTCGGACTGCTCTGGCAAGGCGGCGCGAACGATCGTGCTGCGGCGGGTCGAAAGCACTTTGTCGAAACCGGTCACGACCCGCTCGGAGTGGATGCGACGCTCGATCGCATCGCGAGCGAAATTGCAGTCGAGACTCAGCGAGAGACTCAGGTAGCCGCGTTGGTCAACGAGCTCGATGGTCAGCTCGCAGCGGTCGCGAAGATCGGCGGCGATGATGCCAAGAAGTATCGCGACACGATCTGGTTCGATTGGATCAAGGCGCGTGCCGAGCAGGCCTATCTGCGCGCGCATCTCGCGAGCCTGCGGGAGACGATCGAGAGATGAGATGGCTCTTCGCGTTCGTCGCCTTCGGATGCTCGCCGACATCGTCGTGGTCGGAGACCCGGCCGCGAGCCACGCTGGTCGAGGTCGCGCCGCACCAGATCTGCCCGACGCACGGCCAGCTCGCGCGGCCGGATGCGATCGCGGTCGCAGTACCGACGTTTCGAGCGGTCGCATTGGACACGGCGGGGAGCGCTGCGGAGCTGCGCTTCACCTATCACGGTCCGGCGAGCACGACCCGCGAGCTTGCCTCCGGTGCGGACCGCGCCCAGATCGGCCTCAAGCTGCGCGCCCAGGATAGCTGCAACGTGATCTACGTGATGTGGCGCGACGACAAGCCGACGCTCGATGTCTCGGTGAAGATCAACCGCGGGATGCGCAACAACGCCGAGTGCGGTACTCGCGGCTACGAGAAGGTGCGGACGCGCGACAAACGCAACGTTGGCGCACTGGTCATCGGGAACCAGTACGTGCTTCGCGCCGAGCTCCAGGGCGACGAGCTCTTTGCATGGATCAACGACCGCCTCGTCTGGCGTGGCACGTTACCAACCTCGGCGCGCGTGCTCGTCGGCCCAGCCGGCTTCCGAAGCGACAACGTTGCGTACACCGCAACATTCTTCGCTGCCATATCCGCGGACGGCGCGGCGGGGTCGTGTCGAGCCCGCAGTAGCGAGGACTGACCGGTGCGTTCGATCTCGGGATGCGGCGGCAACTGCACGTGGTGCGTGAACCGCGTGCGAGTTCGTCCGCTGCGACTAGTGCGCTCGGCCAGGACGCGACGGACCAAGGCAAGCTAGCGCGCACGAGTGCGCGTCAGTCGAACACGATCGCGGCGCGGGTGCTAACGTGCCCGCGTGACCACTTTGCTCGGACAGTTGCTTGGCCTCGCGACGCCTCCGGTCGCGATCGCATTCTTGCCCGCACCACCGCCCGGACTGGCTCGGATCTCGCGCTCGGCAGCGGCGAGCTGCGCCTACTGGAAGCGCGCGAGCGACGGCGAGGCGTTCTATACCGAGGCCGCGGACCACGTCGGTTGCGCGGTCGGTGCCCACACCCACGGTGTCCCGACGACGCCGGCGCAGCAAGCCGAGCTCGGCCAGGTGGTCGAGACCATGGTCGGCCTCGAGTACCTGGCCATGAGTGAGGTGCCGCAGATCCCGCACCGCGAGGTCCGCGAGGATTTCGGCGTCGTCGCGTATGCACCGCTCGATGCGGCGACGTTTGCACCCGATCTCGTGCTGGTGCGCGGTGACGTGCGCCAGCTGATGCTGCTGGCGGAGGCCGCGCAGGCCGCGGGCGTGGGCTCGGGCGCTCCAACGATGGGCCGGCCGACCTGCGCGATCTTGCCGCAGGCGATCCAGAGTGCGCGAGGCTCGGCGAGCTTCGGCTGCGTCGGTAACCGGGTCTACACCGGCGCGAGCGAGCACGAGGGCTACTACGCGATCCCCGGCTCCGCGCTCGCCGCGATCGAGGCCAAGCTCGCGGTGGTGGCGCACGCCAACGCCGAGCTCGCGAAGTTCCACGAGGCGCGCAAGGCCCAGCTCGGCTGACATGGTGCGCCACCGGGTCCTCCTGGTCGCGCCGGCGACGAGCTACAACGCGGCCGCGTTCCTCGAGGCCGCGGCGCGGCTCGACGTCGAGGTCGTGCTCGCCACCGATCGCTGCCATCAGCTCGACGAGCTGTTCGCCTTCCCACCCGCGTCGCTCGTGATCGATCTCGCCAGGCCGCAGGCCGCCGTCGAGGTGATCGTCGCCGAGTCGCGGCGCCATGTCGGTAGCCCGATCGTCGCGGCGATCTCCGCCGGTGGCGAATCGGCGGCGCTGGTCGCGACGATGGCCGCGCGCGCGCTAGGCCTGCCGCACAACGCGATCGCCGCCGTCGAGGCCGCTCGAGACAAGCGGCGGATGCGCGAGCTCCTGGCCGCGGCAGGAGTCTCTCAGCCACGGTTCTTGGCGACCGATCTCGACGAGCCGGCGAGCGGGGTGGCGGCTCGGATCCGCTCCGAGCTCGGGTTTCCCTGCGTGATCAAGCCGCGGCTGTTGTCCGCGAGCCGCGGCGTGATCCGCGTCGATGACGACCTATCCCTCGCGCGCGGGCTCGCGCGCCTGCGCGGCTTGCTCGCCCGGCCCGATCACCTCGAGATGGATCTCCACGGCGATGGCTCGTCGCGCTCGATCCTGATCGAAGAGTTCATCCCCGGCGCCGAGGTCGCGCTCGAGGGCGTGCTCGATCGTGGGACCCTCCGGACGCTCGCGCTGTTCGACAAGCCCGACCCGCTCGACGGCCCGTTCTTCGAGGAGACGATCTACGTCACTCCATCGCGCCACCCGGTCGAGCTCCAGCGCGCGATCGAGGAGCTGACCGCAGCGGCGGCGCACGCGATGGGACTCCACGATGGCCCCGTGCACGCGGAGCTCCGGCTGCCGCCGCGAGACCCCGTGGTGCCGGTAATCATCGAGGTCGCCGCGCGCAGCATCGGCGGGTTGTGCTCGCGCGTGCTGCGGTTCGGGACCGGGCTGTCGCTCGAGGAGGTGCTCGTGCGCCACGCACTCGGCCACGACATCGGCGCGCTGCCGCGCGAGCACGCCGCAGCGGGCGCGATGATGATCCCGATCCCGAGCGCGGGGGTGCTCAAGGCCGTCGATGGCATCGACAGCGCGCGCGCGGTGGCCGGGATCGACGACGTCGTGATCACGCAGGATCTCGATCGCCAGCTCGTGCCGCTCCCGGAGGGCGCGAGCTACCTCGGCTTCCTCTTCGCGCACGGAGCGACGCCGGCGGCCGTCGAGGCGAGCCTCCGCGCGGCGCACGCGGCGCTGCGGTTCACGATCGTTCCGATGCTCCCGGTCCGGTGATGGAGCCGACCTGGCTCCGGGTGGGCTCTGCTCAACAGAACCACGGCTCCGACAATCGCGGCGGCGGCTGGCGGCGGCTGGTCGCCGGCCGCGGGACGAATCCGATGTCCCCGGCCACGCGTTCGGCGCGCGCCAGGATTCGCAGGAACGTCTCGTCGGCGGGCTCGTTCGCGGCGGCGGCGGCCTCGACGAGTCCCGCGATCTCGAGCTGGAGCGCGTCCATCGCGGGATCGGGGTGGGTCCACCGGTAGGTCAGCGCCTCTTCATCGAGTGGGCCGAGGTGCGGAGTCAGCTCGCCGTGACCGAGCAGCAGCGAGCCGGGCGGAACGAGCAACCGCAGCGCGAGCTGGATCGGATCGACCTCGGCCTCGAGCTGCTCGGCGACGATGAACCTGCACAGCGCGAGATAGTCGGCGCGGGTGGTCCACGGCGTGAACGCGACGAACGTCGGGCGCAGCGAGATGCCGGCGCCGCGCACGATCGCCAGGGCCTCGTGCTCGTCGGCCGCGACGTGGCCCTTCGCGAGGATCTCGAGCACTCGATCGGAGCGCGACTCGAACGCCGAGACCACGAACACGCAGCCGAGCCGCGCGAGCTCCGGGAACACCTCGCGCGACGCGAGGACGTGCTCGACCTTGATCGTCGCGTCCCAGGTCACGCCCGGCGCCGCGGCGGCGAGCTTGCGCGCGACCGCGAGGGCGTGGGTCGGCGCGTTCAGGAAGTCGGGATCGCCGAACGTGATGTGGCGCGCGCCGGCCGCGATCTGGGCGAGTGCGTCGGCGACCACGATGTCGACCGGCACCGCGAAGAACCTGCCCGCGTAGACGGCCGGCAGCGGGCAGTGACGACACATGTGCTTGCAGCCGCGTGTCGACTCGACGTTGCCGGTGAGCCGTTGCTCGGGGACCTGGTCGGGGCCGGCGATCAAGAGACGCGTGTAGCGCGCCGCCGGCGGCAGGCCGTCGCGGGCCGGCACCGGGAACGAGAGGCGCCGGAGCCGCTGCGGTGGCTCGGGCAGGGCGTGGCCACCGGCGAGCGACTCGACGAGCGCGACGAGCGCGTCCTCGCACTCCGCACCGAGCACGGAGTCGACACCGTGGCGCGCGAGATACGGCGCGTGGAGCGGCGCGTAGACCCCGAAGCACGCGACGTGAATGGCGGCACCGAGCTGCTCGACGCGCTCGGCGACGCGCACCCCGAGCCGCAGCGCGGTGTGCATCGGGACCGAGATCGCGACCAGCTTCGCGCGGGCGAGCGCCGCCTCCGCGGCCTCGTCGAGCGCCTCGACCGCGAGATCGAGGCAGACCGGCAGGTACCCGGCGCGGCGCAGGAACGCGACCGGCCACGCGACCGCGGTCGGCTGACGTCCGAGCTCGTAACAACTGACGAGCACGATGTCGCCGAGCGCGTGCATGGCTTACTTCGCGGCGGGTGCCACGAAGTCCGGCGGGAGCTGTGCGCCCTCACCGAAGAAGAACTTCTCGGCTTGCTCGAGCAGCATCTCGTGGCCCTTGACGGAGGTCAGATCGACCCGGTACTCGTTGACGATCATCTTCGAGTGTTCGAGCCACATCTTCCACGCATCCATCGAGATGTGGTCGTAGATCCGCTGACCGAGCTCGTTGTTGAACGGCTTGTAGGGCATCCCAGGTGCCTCTCGACCGAGCTTCATACACTGGACCAGACGCGGCATGCGCTAGGTATAGCATCCCGCTCGGCATAGGTTCAGACGACGCGCGCCACGATCCCGACGCCACAGAGGTTGGCAGCGTGCTTTCGAAACGTCGCTCGAACGTCGAGCATTCGCCTGGCAGCGCCGGGCGTGCGGAGCAGGTTGAACCCGAACCGCAATGATCGGGCGACGCCTTCGTCGCGTACGAGCCGCGCGGGCTCGAGCAAGCGCATCGGTAGCGTCGTCCACTTCTCGACCTCGAAGCCGTGGCCTTCGAACCAGGCCCGCCAGCCGGCGATCGTGTTGATCCGGACACCGACATGGATCGAGCGCGACAGGTCCTGCTGGAGCTCGGCGAGCCGGGTGGCATCGATGGTGTCGGGAATGACGCCGAGCTCGTGGATCGCGTAGCGTCCACCCGGTCGGAGGAGCCGGCGCGCCTCGCCGATGATCGCACGCTTGTGTGCGTCGGGCGTCATGCTGAGCATCGCCTCGCCGAACACCACGCTCGCGCTCCCGTCGGCCAGCGGCACCGAGGCCGCATCGGCCTCGAGCACGCACGCGGCTGGGCCGCTCTGGAGCGACGTCCGGATAAATCTCGCCGCCTGTGGATCGCGCTCCACCGCTGTATACGAGTGCGGTCGCCGCTTGAGGATCGCGTGTGCCGTGTGGCCGAGGCCAGGTGCGAGCTCGATGACATCGTCGGACGTCGAGATCGCGGTGGCGTCGAGCAGCCAGCGCGTCAGCTGGACTCCGCCGGGCCGTAAGACCCGCTTGCCGAGCCGGGCCATCAACCAGTGTGCCGGCATCTTGGCGACCGAAAGGCCCTCGCCGGGGAGCTCGTTAACCATCGCGGTTCCGAACATCTTTTCCTCTTTCTGAAATTGAAATCTGTTTTCAGTTATACCCCGCGCCAGGGTTTACGCAATGGCTACGAGCCATCCCCGATCAGCGCGGGTGAATGGTCACGGCGGTGACAATGAAGTCGTGCGGCGGCTCGAGGCTCCCCTCGGGATCTGCGGTGCGCTGCTCGCTCAGCGGCCGTTGCGGAACTGCGCGTGGCATCCCTCGCAACGGCCCATCACGGTGCCGAGTGCCGTGCTCGTCGCGACCGGGTCGTTCGCTCTCGCAGCGGCGTCGAGCTTCTCGAGCTCCGTATGAAACGACTCGTCGAGCGCCTTGAAGGCCTCGAGCTGATCGCCGTTCCTGGACAGTTTGTACGTGCCGCTCTCGACGGCGTGCTCGGTGAGCTCGCGGGCGCGGTGCACGGCATCCAAGCGCTCGGGGATTGTCGAGAGCGTGTCGAGCGCGATCGCGCTGACCGTGGCGCGCATCGCCTCGTGCAGGAGGCGCATCTCGTTCTGCACCGCGTTGACGCCCGGCGGGAGATGATCGGGCGATGCCGGCGGCGGCATGGTCGGCGTCGGCGTCGGCGGCGTCGTCGTCGTCGGCGTCGTCGTAGGCGTCGCCGGGGTCGGGCTCGGCGGACAATCCTGTTTGCAGCTCGCGCCGAGCGCAGCAGCGAGTGCGACAACGGCGATACCAAACAGCACCGACTTCATGCGAGCACGATCATCCATGGTCACCCTCCATATTTCGCGTCGCGCTCGACGGGGAGCAGTCTCGATCACTTGACTAGCCGGAGCGTACGTCGCTTCGTCGGAAGCCGTGTTCAGCGCACGTAGCTAAGTCGCCACGATCGGTACGGGCACCTCCGCGATCGAGAGTGCGTCGGGCACCGTCGGACTACGTGCTCGAGGGGTCGTCGCGACACGGCGCTCCCAGCTCCGCGGCGTTCGCATCACGTACGAGCCACCGTTCTTGCGGCACTTCACCGCGAAGCTCGCGCCGCTGTAGTCGGAGAAGGTGGTTAGCTATCGAGCACGTCGTCGATCTCGCGACGGGGAGACACGCGCTCGATCGGCTCGGAGGGCACGCCGATACGGAGGATCATCTGCGGGTGCCCGACGCGAGGGACCAGCTTCGCGACCTGTGCACGCAGGTCGGGGAGCTCGAGCACCTGATTGAGGAACGCGGCGGCGAGCCCCTGCATGGTGGCACGTAGCAAGACCGCCTCGAGCGCCTGACCACACGCGAGCCAGGCCGATGGGGTGTCGGCGGGCGTGCCGAGCACGACCACCGCAGGTGCGCCGCGCACGAGCGATTCTTCGAGGGTCGCGAATAGGTCGCCGAGCATGGGCGAGCGCATCGTCCGCGCCAACCCGAACGGCTTGGGCGAACCGTACTCCTTCTCCGTGAACGGGATGCCGTCCTGGCGTCGGCTCCGTGGGGACGCGAGCCAGCCGGTCAGCTCGTCGCGAAACTCCGGGTTGGCATACTGGCGACTGTCCGCTTCCTGGATGAGCGGCGCCAGCGCTGCCTTCTGGTCTGGATCGAGCCGGACGAGCTTGACGCCCTCGCGCTGCGCGACCATCGCCAGCGCGTCCGTCAGCGTGCCCGCGACCGGCCGCGCCAGGAACGATCGCCGGTTGGTCCCGCGTCGCGCGATCGCCTTCATGAGCTGGTGGTCCAGGTCGGTGGGCAGGTGTGCGCCCCCCAGTTGGATGCGAGCCAGGTGAAGCGGGAGATCGCGATCGGTGAGCAAGACGGTCACCACGGCTTCGTGTCCGCTCGCACGAATCGCGACCCGCGCGTTCATGAGTGCGGCGCCGCAACTCTGGACGAGCTGCCGGCAATCGCGATCGATCACGAGCAACTGGCGCTTGGCATCGGCATAGAGGTCGAGCGACCCGTCCGAGATCTTGAACCGCCACGGCTGCGTGTTGTGAGAGCTCGGCGCCATCACGGCCGCTGCGACCGCATTGCGAAGCACCAGATCAGCTGTCATCCCCGTGGATTCGAGCAACCTCCATGCCCGACCCAGGCGCAGAGGCTCGGGGCACGTCGCGTTGTGTGGACTGCGCGACCGCCGGCTACGAGCGCCGTTCGCTTGGGCTGTTACGAGGCCGGTCCTCGAAGATCGCGCAGGACGTGCACCCGACCACGATGGCCTCGCAAGCGCTGCGCGTTTCGGTCGCGTACCGGTGCACGCTGCCGAACTACCTCGGTCTGCATACGGGTGCGCCGCACTGGCTCGGCCGCAGGATCGCGGACCATTGCTTCCACGCGAGGCCGATTACCGACAATGGCCGCGGTCGCGTCCGCACGGACTTCGTGCTCGCGTGCTCCGCGACAAGGCGCTCGCGTCCACCGTACTCGGCGTGTTCGTGCGCAGCGTGTTCGCAGATCTTCGCAGCCGCGCCCGCGCCCTCGACGTTCCGCGCGGGATTCCAGGCGCGGTGACTGCGATCCATTCGGAGGATCGTTCGCGACGGCGAATTTACACGTTCACACGATCGTTCCCGAGGGCGTGTGGCAGGAGCACGCCGACGGCTCGGTTACGTTTCATTGGCTCCCGCCACCCACCGACGACGATCTCCTTGCCATCACGATGCGGATCTCCCGCCGCGTCAAGCGCCTGCGCGACCGTCGCAACGAATGCGACGCCAGCGGTGATGAACCCGACGCCATCGACCAGTCGCGTGCCGAGGCTCTGCAACTTCCCTTGCCGTCGGAGTCGAGCTCCCACACACACATCACGACCTCAACTCGCCGCGGCGCGGCCATCGCAGATGGTTTTTTGCTCCACTAGCGCCGCTCCCATCGTACAGTGACGGCAGGAACGTGCCGTGCTGTCGAATGCCCATCCCGAAACGGAGCTCGCGAGAATGACTCGCGAGTGGGCAGTTTTCGACAGCCGCACCATCGCGCTGAACGACTGATCCGCATTCGCGTTTCGTCTGTTCATTCACCTCCCTCGCTTCCTCGGCGAGGACAAAGACTGCGTCATGGAAACCGTTCCGATTCTGTCGATTTTGCATCGCTAGAAACTCTCGTCCTCGCGAAGTGGCAACGCGAGCACACCTTCGAACAGTCGTTAGCGCAGCGCGCGGATGCGCCGCGCTACGTGTTCTACGACGGCCCGCCGTTCGCCACGGGAATGCCGCACTACGGTCACCTCTTGACCTCGTACATGAAGGACGTCGTGCCGCGCTATCAGACGATGCGCGGGTTCTATGTTCCAAGGCGTTGGGGTTGGGATTGTCACGGCCTACCGGCCGAGCTCGAGGTCGAGAAGGAGCTCGGCATGCGCGCGGACACCCACGGTGTTGCCGCGTTCAACGCCGCGTGCCGCGGTCTCGTGCTGCGCTATGCCGGCGAGTGGGAGCGCGTGATGACGCGACTCGGGCGGTGGGTCGATTTCGACGGCTATAGCACGATGGATTTCGACGGTGCTCGAGGAGTTCGTGACGACGCTGTCGACCTGGTACGTGCGGCTCGCGAAGCCGGTGCTGTGGCGAGATGGCCTCGACGCCGGCAAGCGCGCGACGTGCGACGCACTCTACGGTGCGCTCTTCCAGCTCGCGCGCGTCGCGGCGCCGTTCGTGCCGTTCCTTGCCGAGCGCGTCTACGAAGTGCTCGGTGGCGCACGGTCGGTGCACCTCGAAGCTTGGCCGGCACCTCGTGCATTCGATGCCGTGGTCGTCGACGAGATGCGCCAGCTCCTGGGCGGTCGTCAAGCTCGCGCGGTTCGTGCGCGAGGCAGCAGGCATCAAGCATCGCCAGCCGCTGCGGGTCGCGCGCGTCGGAGGCTTGTCCGACGGGATGCTCGGGACATATCGCGCGCTGCTGGCGGCCGAGCTCAACGTCAAAGCGGTCGAGCGCTACGACGCAGTGACACGCAAGCAGCTCGTGCTCGACTACGGCAAGCTCGGCAAGCGGCTGCGCGGCGCGGTCAAAGCCGTCGCGGCCGCGGTCGTCAAGGGTGCGTATGTCGAGAACGCGGACGGTTCGCTCGCTGTCGCCGGCGTGCGGCTCGAAGCTGACGAAGTCACGTGGCGCACGGCCGCGTCGAGCGAGCCCGGTGTCGCGGCGCGCGATGGTGTCGTGGTCGCACTCGATCTCACGCTCGACGCCGGGCTCGTGCGCGAAGCCGCCGTGCGGGAGCTCGCGCACGCAGTCCAGGATCTGCGCAAACGGGCAGGGCTGCGCTACGGAGAGCCGGTGCGGCTCTCGGTGGTTGGTGATGCTGTGGTCGACGAGGCGGCGCTCCGCGCGCAATGCAGCGTGGTCGCGGTGTCGCGAGAGGCGCTACCTGAACCGTTGAGCTCGGTGACCGTCGAGCTCGGCGCCGCCACCGTCGAGCTGGCGCTCGGTCGGTGATGTTCGAGGATCACCGGCAAGCCTCACATTCGTTGCCGTACCGCGACGCTTCATCCACCCGGCGTCGGGCAACGCTCCCAACCACCGCGGGCCGAACCCCGCATAGAGTCGCCTATTCTTGCCCATACCCGCTGCGGTTCCGTCCGGTGTGGCCATCGGCATCGGTACGATCGGGGGAGATCTTGTGTTCGTGCGCAGCGTGTTCGCCGACCTGCTAGAACTCCACCTGAACCGGAGCGGTGGCGTTCAACGCCTGGGCGCTGACGTTACACGTGAGGCCATGGCCGTCACACGTCGTGACCTCAGGACTGACCGATAGGCTCAGCGCCAGGGACGCCTGCATGAGCGAGCCCGGCGTCACGGCGCCGCACTGCCATGCGCTTGCCAGGTCGGCGGGCATCGTCAGCGAGAGCGACGTCGTCGTCGACGCTGTGGGAACACCGACCACGCACCACGCCTGCCCCTCCACCAAATTAAAATAGCCGTCCAGCTGATCTCCCGCCACACCGGCCTTTGCCTCGATCGTCTCGCCAGACACCAACGGCGCTGTCAACGGGGTGACGATCTGCGCGCTGCGCGACGTGCCGAGCGTGGGCACTACGACCTCGAAGCGCTCACCCTCTTCCACCACGACGATGTCGGCGCTCGCGCCGAGTTGCGCGAAGTCGATCGTGAACGTCGCCGTCGCGGGGTTCGAGCCACCGGTACCGAACTGCGTGCTTCCCTGAATGATCACCGCCGAGCCGCAATCGATGCCATTCGCCGACGCCTGGACGTTGTGGAACACGTGGCCGTCGCCGCGCTGGAGCTGGATCCCAACCGCGTTGGTCGAGTCGACCGAGACGTTCAGGCTTGGGCTGTCATTTTGAGCGACACACGCGCCGATAAACAGCAGGACCGGGAGACAGCGACTCAGCATCCTCGCTTGGCAAAGCAAAGGTCGGGCCAATTAAAATTCAAATACTTGCGGTAGTTTGAGGCATCCTCAGCGTTATAGTTTCATCACTCTCCAGACCGATGGTGAAGCGGCCATCACCCGACGGCCGCACCGAGCTCGTGCCTCGCGTCGCCGGCCGTGCGGCATCATCCCGCTACCGCGCCGGCACCTCGTTCGATTCAGCGGCGTTTTCGGACCCGCCAGCGCGCAGCGCCGCAAGCTGCACACGCTGGTGCCCGCTGTCGACGGTGGACAGGTGCCCGCTGCATCGTGCAACGTGGCTGGCTTACAGCTCATCGCCGCTCGCCGTGCGATCTCCGTGGTTCACGCCCCCGATCGTTGCGGGCACCGCGATCACAAACAGCTCTTGAAGCGCCCGGTGATCCGAAGAACGCTCGAAGACCACGACCGCGACAGTAAAGTCGGGTGTGGTTTCAGATTCTTGAAACCGTGCGTCGGTGTCACCGCAGTTAGCTCGGCTCGCAGTGTGCACCGTCGAGCGCCATGACGATTCTGGGATCCGTGGTCGCGAGCCCGCGTTGTTGGAGTCTGTGTCTGGTGTTGACGACAGCTTCGAGACTCGTGTCGGCTGAGCCTGATCCACACCGGTTTGCAATCGGCATAAATTCACCGCTCAGTTGGGCAGCAGGTGGAGCATTCGCGCTCTCGGGATATGTTGGAATTACGGAGCACCAAGCCGTGCGAGCAAACGTCGCTTCGTACCAAGCGAACTTTACGGTGGCAGAGATCGGCAGCGAATGCCCGCCGACAGGAACCACGTTTGACGCCGGCGTCGGATGGGAGTTCTTTCCCCGAAGGGTATTTGAAGGGTTCAACGCGGAGCTTGGAGTAGTGCGTCGATCCGTTCCGAACCGCGACCAGTACTGCGAGTACTTCGACGTGTACGACACCAAGACCCATACCGTCACCTACGCGGGACGTGCGCTCGTGGGTTGGAGCTGGACGATCGGAAAACACTTCTTCATCGCCGTCGCTGCCGGAGCGTCGTACGGGCACGAAGCAGGACACGAGACGACGGAGCGACTTTTTGATTCGCCGCCGATCACAGCACCGGTCTCTCGCTGGAGGTCGAGCGGTGAAACGTACCTGCGCTTCGGCGCTGCGATTTAAACCGCGTCAGCACACGTAGAACGTCGGTGAGCATGAACAAGATCTGCGAGGCGTAGGAGGCCCGTCCTGAACACCATGCGGGTCGGTTCGGGAGCGCCTTCGAGGTCGTCGACGATCTCGGACGCTTCGCGAGAGCACATCGGGCCGTCGTGGGGGGATCGTGCGACCGCGAGCCATCGCTCACCGGCACGCGTCCTTGTTCGGTGACGCGTTGATGGCGCACCCGTTCGTGCACTGCATGACGAACGTGCCGGAGCCGCTCGCGCATTTATAGAGCGAGCTCGGATCGCCGGCGAGCTGGTCGCCGCCGCAGTACAGGCCACCTTCCGTGCAGGGACTGCCGACGGCACCGCACTCGTCGTCGTCGGACATCCGCAGAACGCAGGGCCCGGGGCAGGCGCCGTGCGCGCTCGGCACGCCGCCCGCCACGCACTCGTACACGGTACCCGGATCGCCCGCGAGCTTGTCGCCTCCGCAGTAGCGCGAACCGGCGACGCACGCGACCTGGGGAACGAGCACGATCCCGAGGCTGGCGTGGGCGCCCGCCGCGATGTCGACCTTGCCCCAGCCGGTTCCCAGCACCATGCCGCGGAGCTTGCCGGCGACGACGATGCTCGACGTCACGTCTCCGGCCACGGCGAGCTCGACGGCGGTCGTGACCGGCAGTGCCACGGTCCCGCCGCTCGCGTCGGTGACCGTCGAGTGGTAGCTGCCGTAAAGGACATCGAGCTCGAGCGCATCGATCTGGGTGACCGTCGGCGACGACACGTGCAGCGTGACGCAGGTACCGTTACTCGCCGCGCACGGGTCGTCATCGCCGCCGCACGCCGCGAACGCGGCACACGTCATCACGACCCCGAGTCTCATCGCTCCGAGCGTAGCGGATCAAGGACAGGTCGGCGCGACCTGACCGTCATGACCCGTGTAGACGTAAGCGTCGCTGACGTAGCCACCGTTGACCTTGTCCCACAACGTCGACGTGCCGTAGGTGCCGGACACCGCCGAGCCGCGCTTCTGGCACGTGATCGCGACGTAGGTGCCGTTCGTGAGGCTCCCCACGATGCTCGCGTTGAGCGATGGGGCCGTGCGGAGGTTCAATGTGGTGCCCGAGATGTTCACGCGGGCTGCGATGCCGCCGCCGCCGTTGCTCGTGCCTTCGTGGCTCATCGAGTACTTGGCCTTGACGGTCGCGCGCGCGGCGGCGCTGAAGGTATGGAACCGATAGATCGTGTTGCTGACGAGCCCGTTGCGGCCGACGAGCCACGACCGCACCTGCGACCGCAGCGACGACTTCATCAGGCAGTTCGCGTAGACCGCGTGGATGTGGTTGACGCCGTACCAGCCGTCGTAGCCGGTGTGGCGATACCACGCGGCGAAACCGACCTTGCCGAGCCTCTCGAGCAGGTTCGCGATCTGGGTCTGCGACAGACCGTAGACGCTGATGTCGGTGGCCGCGCTGTACGGCTGACCGTTGACGTAGCCGTCGCGTGCGTGCGTGCCGGCCGAGGCGGCGGCGTTGCCGATCGTCTGCACGATGCGCGACGACGACACGCCCGCGGCACGCAGCGCGTCCGAGGCGCGGGGGTGCAAGCCCCACCTCAGCAGTGCGGCGTACAGGGTCGGCTTCGCGGCGTCGGTGCTGGCGCCCCCGCCGAGGTCGCGGATCGCGGAGGTGTCGACCACGTCGACGTCGACCATCGGCTCGACCTCGTCGTCGTCGTAGGTCGCGGGGGCGTCGACCGGCTGCTCGGCCAGGGCATGGATGTCGGCGTCGTGCTCGACCTCGGTGCCATCGGGCAGCATCGCGAGCTCGGTGCTCGTGAGCGCCGACTCGGCGGGCACCTCGTCGAAGTACCCGCCGTCGACGTCGGCCGTGCACGCGGATACGAACAAGACCAGGAGGGGCGCGTAGCGAAGAAATGACTTCATGACGAGGCGCTAGCGCAAGCCTCGTGCCTGGCCTATCTAGTGAAGATCGTACGCCTCGTCACGCGTGGGTGTAGCGCGGGACGTTACACGTGCCCCCGAAACTCCGCGGCCGGCGGTCCCAGTTCGATCGGCAAGAGCTAACCACCGCGTCATCGCCGGAGCAGAGCGTCGAGCTCGATCCGTGCGCCGGCGGTGAACGACAGGAAGTTGGCCCAGTTGTAGATCTGCTTCGACTCCACGTCGGCGCCACCACCCACCAGGCGCGCCCCCAAGAAAAGATCGATCCCTCGGCCGATCGGGTGGCCGACCGCCAGCTGCGCGTCGTAGATCGCACCTTTGACCCCACCCACGAGCCCGAACGTCGAGAACGCGTCGACCTCGAGCGCGCTCCACAGCAACTCACTTGGCCTGTACCCCAGGCGCAGCTTGGCCGCACCGACGACGCCGATGTCGTTCTGGACGGCGCGCTGCGAGCCGTCGACGGCGGTGAACGCAACCGCCGCGTTCCGGATCTGCACCGAGCCGCCGAGATCGAGCGAGACGTCGGACCGAGCGATCGTCCGGTAGAGGTACGAGGCGCGGTATCCCTCGAACAAGTAGCGATGGTCGACGACCGTGCCGGCGACAAATAGCTCGTCGCGGAACTGCAGGTCATTCGAGAGCGCGACCTGCGTCTGCAACTCGAACGGCGCGTAGAGCAGGATCACGGTGTGGCGACCGATCGCGAGCTCGATGCTGGTGCGCGACGTGCGCACGAGGTTGTCCCGCTGGCCGACATCATTGGCGTTATAGCGTGTGCCAGTAGCCCCGTATTCGCCGTCATTCTGAAGGACGTATGACGGGCCGGTCTCGTACACGAGCGTCGGCTTCCAGTCGTCTGCCTCGGCCCGGTTGACGGCCAAGAGCACGCACGCGATCGAGGCCACGCGCAGCGCAGACATCATCATACCTGCTCCGATGGATCTCGCGCGAGGCAGGTTACGCCCGGTGCCATTGGCATCCGCTTCGGCTCGCCCTACAAACCCTACGGCGTCGCGGGCAGCGCGGTTCCAGTGTGTAGCGCGATCACGTTCGTGTACTCGATCGAGTGACGCGCGCCGGACGCTAGGCGGCGAGGCCCTTGATCAGTCGGATCGCGCCATACACCATCGGCCCCCACGCGATGATGTACGTGCCACCTTGCTGCGAGGCCGAGTCGAAGGTGACCGCGGTAACGATGATGCCGACGACCAGCAGCACCAGACCGAACGTGATGTTCTTCGCCTTCGCGGCGCGTCGCTCCGCCTCGTACGCCGACGGCGCGAACCCGGCGGCGTCGGGGCCGGTCCACGGCGGCGGCATCGAGATCGGGCGCGCACGCGCTGCGATGTTCGCTCCGATCGGCGGGTAGCCGGGCGCGGGAGACCGCGCGGCGGAACGCGAGAACACCTCGTCGAGGTCGGCCGGAGGCGGTGGGGCAGACGGGTCGGCGGGCGGCGGCGCGTACGGGTCGAGGCTCATGCCTGGTAGAGCCTTGTAGCGGGCGCGGTCGCGCGAAAAGTGTCGGTGAGAACCACGCGAGCGTGGCGGCGCCTGAGGTCGCGATGATCCAGGCATCCGCAGCGATCCGGCGTCACCGCCGGATCGTGCCGTGCGGCGTGCCTTCGCTGTAGCCGGCGACCGTCTGGACGCCCACCTCGGCACGCTCGTGAAACTCGTCGATCGTGCGAGCGCCGACGTAGGTGAACGCGGATTGCACGCCCGTGATCATCTCGACGAGCAACGCACCGACGCTCTCCTGGCCGTCGCGCATGTAGATCCGCGAGCTCGAGATGCCCTCGCGAAAGAAGCCCTTCTTCGCGCGCTCGAACGCATCCTGATCGGTGTGGCGTTCGCTGACCGCGCGGCCGCTCGCCATCCCGTAGTTCTCCTTGTAGAGCAGCCCTTCCTTGTCCTCTTTCACGTCGCCCGGGCTCTCGTACGTGCCGGCGAGGGCGGTGCCGATCATCACGCGCGCGGCGCCCGCGGCGAGGTACAGCGCGATGTCGCGCGGGTGCTTGACGCCTCCATCGGCCCAGACGTGCTTGCCGCGGGCGCGAGCCTCTCTCGCACACACCAGCACCGAGGTGAACGTCGGGCGCCCGACGCCGGTCTGCATCCTCGTCGTGCACATCGCGCCCGGCCCGACGTTCACCTTCACGACATCGGCGCCAGCGTCGAGTAACGCCCGGGTGCCGGCGGCCGTGCACACGTTGCCGGCGACCACTGGAACGCGGCCGCGGACCACGGCGGTGACCGCGGCGATCGCCTCGGGCATCCGGCGCTGGTGCCCGTGCGCCGTGTCGAGGACGATCGCGGAGACTCCGATGTCGAGCAGCTGCGCCGCGATCGCGGGCGCCTGGGATGAGATGCCCACGGCAGCAGCCACCATCAACCTGCCGCTCGCGCCGAGCGCGGGCCGCAGGAGCTCGAGCCGCACCGCATCGTTTCGGGTGATCACGCCCGCGAGCCGACCTTCCTCGTCGAGGACCGGCGCCGCCTTGACGCGCGCCTCCTCCATCTGGAGAAACGCGTCGCGGTTCGCGATCCCGACCGGGAACGAGATCAGGCGCGGCGACATCAGCAGCGCCGCCTGGGTGTACTGATCGCGATCGCGCAGGTCGGAGTGGGTGACGATGCCGAGCGGGCGGCGGTCCTCGTCGACGACGACGACGAGATCGTGCGAGCGCTTGCGGATGATGCCCTGGACATCGCGTAGCGTCGCGCGCGGCGAGACCGCGAGCGGCGTGTCGTAGCGCGCGTCGGCGGCGTGGATGTGCTTGACGATCCGCTCGACCGTGTCGAG
>JBDUAS010000205.1:0-13064 GCA_040004535.1 Deltaproteobacteria bacterium | reverse complement strand
TTGACATGGTGATGATGCGTTCAGTACCGTGTGTCTGTTCAGTATGGCGGACGCACTAACTCTTCGGCAACGCGAAATCCTTGATTTCATTTCAGCTTCGATCGTCGAGCGAGGCTTCCCGCCCACGCTCCGCGAGATTGGAGAGCATTTCAACATCCGGTCGACGAATGGCGTGAATGATCACCTGAAAGCCCTCGAAAAGAAGGGCCACCTCCGTCGTGAGGACCTCAAGTCCCGCGCGATGCGGCCCGTGCTTCCGGATGGCATGGGTGAGGTAGTGCCGCTCGGCGGGCGCCGCCTGGCGTCGGGCACTCAGACCGTCGAGGTCATCCACGACGACATGATGGAGATCCCGATTCTCGGCAAGGTCGCCGCGGGTTTGCCCATCCTCGCCGTCGAGAATGCGACCGATACGGTCCGCATCGACAAGATGCTGATCGGCGGGCACAAGGAGGTCTTCGGCCTGCGGATCGTCGGCGAATCGATGATTGAAGACGGGATCTTCGACGGCGATTACGTCTTCGTGAAGAAGACCGCCGTGGCCCGCGCGGGCGAAATCGTCGTCGCGATGATCGAGGGCGAGGCCACCGTGAAGCGTTACTTCCCGGAAGGTGACCGGATTCGGTTCCAGCCGGCGAACCAGAACATGGCGCCGATCATCGTGCGGCGAGCCGACTTCAAGAGCGTCGACATCATCGGCATCGTCGTCGGCGTCTATCGCAAGCTCTGACGCTCCGCCGCCCCCTGCGAACCGCGCGTAACTGCCCCAGTCGCAGGGGAAGATTTTCTTTTTCCCAAAGAATTTCGGGCAACGGCAACGGAGTTTGGCTATGTCAAACTGACTTCCCGTGGCTCGTTCGCGTGCATATCGCAGCCCCTGGCTGTGGGTCCCCGCGATCGCGATCTCGTCGTTGGCCCAGAGCGCCGCGCTGGTCACGATCCAGTACACGCGTCCGACGCCGAAACCATTCCTCACGATCCGGTTGGACGATGCGGCGGCGAGCTGGGATGCCTCCGTGTTCACGCACGAGCGCGACGGCAAGACCACGCTCAAGATCGTGTCGGGCGCGGCCGCCGGTTTCAAGATCGCGATGGGTGTTCCGGGCGGCCAGTACTTCGGCAACATCCCGCAGGTGTTCGAGCTCGCGGATCGCGATGCCGACGTGCCCGTCACGATCACCGCACCCGACGGCACCGCGTTCCAGAAGACCTACTCGGTCAAACAAGGTCAGGAGACGCTGATCGCGGTCGACTACCAACCGCCGCGCGGTCAGGTCCTCGTCACGCGTGAAGGTGACTCCGCACCGATGCTTCGCTGCTCGTCACCGACCTGCACGATCCCGCTACCGCCGGAATCGAAGATCACGCTGACCGCGGTACTCGGCGAAGACTCGGTGTTCGGCGGCTTCAAGCAGTTCCCGATGCGCACGCCGAGCGCGCTCGTGCCGTATCTCGGCGATCCAGTCGGCCAGTGTCTCGCGGGTAGCGCGGTCGACGCTGCCGCGAGTGGTCACGTCTACGACTGCACGTTCACGATCAAAGCCGACACCGATGTCTCCGCCGACTTCGCGAAGAAGCCCGATGCGGTGCAGGTCGCGTTCACCGACGCGAACATCGACAAGCTGATCACGCCGCCGAAGGTCAAAGCGCCACCGCCGCCGATCGACGCCGAGAAGCTCGAGGACAAGACCGTCCAGGTCGCGCTCGCACCGCCGAAGCAATTGAAGCCACCACCGCAGCTGCCACCACCACCGCCGCCGCCGGCGCAGCCGAAGCAGCCGCCGCCGGTGCAGCCTCCGCCGAACATGACGATGGTCGAGGTCAAGGACGACAAGAACGTCAAGGACAAGTCGCCCGACGACGCGAAGTTCCTCAGCGACAAGAACCGCGACGTCGCGGAAGAGACGCGCGCGCAGAAGACGAACCTCGACAAGGAATCCGAAGGCAAAGCCGAGGCGAGTAAAGAGAGCGACGACAAGACGAGCGCGGAGATCGGTGGCCCCGATGACAAGATCCGCCAGCTCGAGGACACCAAAGCAACGACCGACAAGCACATCAAGGAGACCGATCACTCCGGCGACAAGCAGGAGGCGAAGGGCGAGATCAAAGGCGAGGCCGGTGACAACGGTGACAACGGCACCGGCGACAACACACCGGGCGTCCTGTCGATGCGCGGCATCGGCGGCCGTGGTGCCGTTACCGATCAAACCCACGACGGCAAGAAGGTCGGCCGCAAGGGCCTGCCCGGCGTGAACTCGCAGATGGCGTTCAACGACTACGAGCGGATCGTCGGCAAGGAGAAAGTCGATAACGAGCGCGAGGTCGCCGCGCGCAAGATGTCGGCGAAGAAGGGCCGCTGGGAGCGCAAGCTCGACGCGATCAAGAGCTCGCTCGAGAACTTCGTCCCCGACGTGCGGCCCGGCAATCAGACCGCGCTCAAGACGCGCGCGCATCCGTACGCGCTGTACATCGCGCGCATGCACCGCCGGATCCACGAGCTGTGGGGCTTCGGCTTCCTCGAGGAGCTCGACTCCAAGGGCGCCGACTATCCGCTCAACAACCCCGACCTGTGGGTCAACCTCGAGGTCTCGGTGAACCCCGACGGGACGCTGCACAAGGTCACGATCGCGAAGACCTCGGGCAAGACCGAGTTCGACGTCGCCGCGGTCGACACCGTGATCTCGTCAGGGCCGTACGAAGCGACGCCGGAAGCGATTCGCTCGGTCGACGGGCGGATCTACTTGCGCTGGGGCTTCTATCGCAACTGGCGCCAGTGCGGCACGTTCAACGTGGAGCCGTACATCCTGACATCGGTGCCCGATGACAACGGTGTCGGCGTGCTCGATGACGGCGCGATGGTCGCGAACGTCGCGCACGTGCCGGGCAAGAAGAAGCCGCACGCGAACGCGACCGAGCCGACGCCGCCGACCGGCGACAAGACCGTGACGCCCGACGACGGCCTCGCGAAGCAGAAGGTCAACCCCGAGTCCTCGGTGAAGGACAAGCAGGCGCTGTTCAGCGCGAACCAATGGATCAGCGCGTTCGCCACGGCCGAGGTCGACAAGCTCGTGAAGCTGTCGACCGTGCCGTTCTATGCCGGTGGCAAGATCGCAGCGCAGACCAGCGGCGACCTCAAGGACATGTACAGCGGCCTCGTCGTCGAGTCCGGTCCGATGAAGGACTGGAAATTGATGACGCCGAACGAATACACGAATGGTGGCGGCGGTCTGCCCGAAGGCAACCTGGTGTTACGCGTTCGCACCGAGAAGGAGACCTTCGCGGTGGTTCTCACCCAGACAAAGTCTGGTGAGTACCGAGCCACCCAGCTCGCTCGCTAGACCTCGACCAATCAGGTCTGAAGGACTTTAAGGACCTTCGCCGCGAAGAGTCCTTTCGGTCCATTGGACTCTTCGTACTCGACGGTCTGACCCTGGTTGAGGGTACGAAACCCATCGCCGGTGATCGACGAGTAATGGACGAAGACGTCCTTGTTATCGTCGTTACGGCTGATGAAGCCGTAACCCTTGGCATCGTTGAACCACTTGACGGTACCGAGCGCCATTTTACTACCTCCCTAACTTCTTCGTGGCCAACCCTCAGGCCACCCATAACGGTTTGACCATTTCCCCCTCGGGTCCAACAACCAAAATTTGTGCGAAAGCGATCTGGCTCTGTAAACGTTCACCGTCAACGAAACACGGGAAAGCACTGGGTAATCCACATCACGAAGGAAGTAGCGGGCGATCCCAGAACAACCTCGGCACGTGATGCGTTTCTAGATCCCGATGCAGCGCTGGATCATCACCATCGAGATCGCTGCATTGGCCGCATGCTCGGGACCGCCGACCATCCCCGATGCGGCCGAGCCTTCCCCATCGGTCACGACGACGCGGCCGATCATTCACGGTGCGCACGGCAACGCGATCGATATCGTCGCAGCCTCGGCCGACGGTCGTGCCGCCGTCACCCAGGATGCCGAGGGAAACCCGCGGTTATGGCCGACGCTCGACGGAACCGTCGAGCCGATCGTGCTCCGAATCGCCGCGGCGGCCGAGCTCGCGCTCGTGCGCGACGGGGATGACACGCTCGTCGGATCGCTCGATCCAGCAGGTGGCTTGCAACTCGTTCGCGTCACGCGCGACGGAACGCCTCGCCCGCGCATCGCTCTGACCGTCGACGTGCGGACCGGGGCGTTACGCGAGCGGCGGTGCGGTTGGCAGTTCGGACTCGTGACGACGAAGCTCGAGAGGAGCGGTAATGCAGTCTCGGTG
Source organism: Deltaproteobacteria bacterium (assembly GCA_040004535.1). Lineage (GTDB taxonomy): Bacteria > Myxococcota_A > Polyangia > Haliangiales > Haliangiaceae > JABFXX01. The sequence goes on along the minus strand of JBDUAS010000205.1, from coordinate 8,793 downwards.
TGCGATGCGGAGTAGTCGAATCGTGGCGCTCGCGGGTCTCGTGTGTGCAGCGTGCACGCCGGCGCCCACGGATGACGCACCGGCGTCGAAATCGGAGCAGGCTTCGCCGGTCGCGCCGGCCGTGGTTCCCGAGCGAATTCCGACGGGCGTTCCGCACGGCGGCATCATCAATCGCGTCGCTGTCAGCGAGCAGGGCGACGCTGCGGTGTCGCTCGACAACGTCGGTGGTCTCCGGTTGTGGCCGGCGCTCGATGGCTCGCGCGAGCCGGTACCCTTCTCGGTCAACGGCGCCGACCTGCTCGCGATCAGCCACGTGGGCGACGAGCTGCTGGTCGGCGTGCTCGATCAAGCGGGCGCGGTTCAGCTGTTCCGGTTCTCGCGCACCGGGGTGCTCCACGGCCACATTCAAGTCTCCGGCGATACCGAGATCGATCAGCTCGTCGCGATCGAGGGCGGCATCCTCGTCGCGCGCGCGGACGAATCGATCGAGCGCTACGACGCGAAGGGTCAGCTACGCGGGCGGATCGGAGCGGAGCCGGGCGAGAGCTTCGGCGCGCTGGCGACGCGGCATGGCGCAGCCGGGGTGATCCTCACGGAGCAGCACCTCGAAGAACAGCCGCCCGTGCTCGAGTCCGAGGAGATTTCGGATCGTCCGAAGCCGCGCCGCAAGGTGCTGGTCAACCGCGGCCACGCCGCTCGGATGCGCTGGATCGTGCTCGGTGACGGCCTGCGCTGGGGCGCGGCGCTTCCGCTGCCCGACAAGCTCGACGAGACCGGGCTCGCGATCTCGCCAGATCACCATCGGATCGCGCTGTTCTCACAAATGAACCAGCTCGTCGTCCTCGATGTCACCAAGCAGCCCGTCCCCGTCGACGGTCCGACGCTGACCGGCAACCCCGGCGCCGCGCTCGGGTTCGTCGACAACGATCGCGTGGTTCGGGTCTCCGGGCAGACCAAGTGGTGGGTCGCGACGCACGCAGAGAACAGCCAGAACATCGTCGACCCGTGGCACGTCGACACCGGGCTCGGCGAACAGAGCATCAACGGCGACGGTCAGGTCGCCGATGGCGTCGTCGTCGCGGGCATCGGCTCCGATCTGTTGCTCCAGGATCGCAACGCCACCAGGTATCTCGGCTGGCGCGAGCTCGCGACCGGCGCGGTGATGGCGGCCGGCTCGCACGTCGGTGTCGAGACCACGATGTCGCATATCGTGTGGCTGGATCGCGCGTTGCAGCGCGAGAGCGACGTCGACCTCGCAGACTTCGGATTCACGGCGCGCGATCGGGTGTGGTGGCTCGATCCGAACCACGCCGCGGTGATGAGCAGTGGTGACAAGGCGGCGCTGGAGCTGATCGACTTTCGTCATCGCGATCAACGGCTCGCACTCGGTACCTACAAGTACATCCAGCGCGTCGACTTCGATCAAACCACGCACCACCTGGCGGTCGTCGACGATGGCGTCGTGCGCCGGTTCGCGCTCGACCTCGAGCACGATCAGATGACCGAGCTCGCGGCACTCGATCTGCCGTTTCAATCGTCAGTGCTGATCCAGCTCGACCCCGCGCGCAACGCGGGTGCGATCGCGATCGCGTGGGGCTACGACGACGATGGCGAACGGATGGCAACGTATCGCGACGGCGACGCCAAGCCGAACAAGCGCTTGAAGGCGAAGAATCACAAGGTGCCCGCGAGCAGCTACCGCGGCGCCGCTGCCGACGGCACGATCTACATGCAAGACGGCGAAGGCGTGTTCGCGATGCGCGACGGCAAGACCGTGCGCAGGTTTCCGAAGGGCGAGGTCGCGGACTCGCTCGTTGCAGACTCGACCGGCGAGAGGCTCGTCGGGATTCACCAGGCTGCGGTCACGATGTACGACCCCAAGGGCACGGTGCTGTGGAAGCAGAACGTGTGGGGCGCACAGGGCATCGTGTTCACCACCGACAACGCCGGTGTCATCGTCCGGACGAGCGGTGGGCTGATCGAGCTCGACCCGGCGACGGGCGCGAGGATCAACGCGGCCTGCGGGTTCGCATTCGGCGTGATGACGAAGACGCCCATCATGAATACGTTCAACACGCAGCCGGTGTGCGAAGATCTCGGGACGTGAGCTCGGGCCCGTTCGCCGTCGCCGCTGTTGCTGCTGCAGGTATCGCGTGTGGGTCTACGACCGCGCCGGTCGCCGTGCGACCCGTTGCGAAGGCGCAGGCCGTGATCGAAAATGCGGGGCCGCGCGGCGCGTCGCCGATGATCGCGACCACCGCGACGCGCGCGATGATCGAGGCGCCGCACGGTGCGCCGATCACCGCGCTCGCCGTCACCGCCGATGGCACGGCCGCGATCACCGCCGACGAGACCGGCGGCATGCGGCTGTGGCCGAAGCTCGATGGTACGCGCGAACCGTGCGTCGTCGACCTCCCGGCGCCTCGCTCGCTCGTGATCGCACACCATCACGACGCGTTCTTCGTCGCATGGATCGACAGCGCGAACAGTCTCGCGCTCGCAGAGCTCGATGATCGCGGCCGCACGATCCGCCACGGCGCGATCGCGCAGGACGCCGACTTTCGCGGCATCGCGATGACCGAGCTCGGGCTGCTCGCATGGCGCAGCGATCAGACGATCGTGCTGTACGATCTCGATGGGGTGCAGATCGGCCGGCTCGGTACCGAGCCCGGTGAACGGCTCGTCTCGGTCGCGGCGAACGGGACGAACGCCGTTGCCGTTGTCGCGATGCGCGCGGGGAGCGCCGACGGCAACGTCGTGCGGCCGGTGCAGCTCGCACCGCTCGCGTGGGCCAAGCCGTTCGAGGCCGGCGGCGGCGATCCGGAAGGACCGATCGCGATCTCGAAGTCCGGCAAGCGAATCGCGCTGGTCGCATCGCACGCTGACAAGAAGATGGAGCTGCGGATCGTCGAGCTGACGACGGGACGCTTGCTCGCGTCGGCGATGGTCGACATCGCGTTGGACGTCGGCTTTACCGATGAGGATCATGTCGCGCTCGGCCTCGCGACCGGCGCGGGTTGGCTCTCGGTGCCCAAGGGCGGGACGGCGACGCCGACCGGCACCGCCGCACCCGGCGAGCAGTTCGCGACCGCGGACCACGTCGCGGTCACGGCGCAGGGCTCCGAGCTCCAGCTCGCGAAGCTCGACGGCGCGTAGTACCTGGGCTACGGCCTCGCCTCGCCGCAGATCGCGACGCTCGGCCCGAATCACGGGCTCGTCGTCGGGATGGGGAAGGACTTCGTCCAGCTCGACCCTGCGCTCGCAACTGCGCCCGCGAAGCCGCCCGCGATCCCGACCGACGGGACGCTGCTCGAGCTCCACTGGCTCGGCGCCACCGACTTCGCGGCCAATGTGATGAAGAGCGACGGCGAGTTTCAGGCGCTGATCCTGTCGAGTGCCGGCCGCGATCCGTTGCCGCTGCGGTCCTCTGCGATTGGCGACAGGTCGATCCAGCCGTTGCACTACGAGCCGTCGACCCACCTCCTGACCCAGTCGTACCGCGCTGCGACGGTGGAGCGCTGGAGCGCGGATCAGCGCACGATCGAATACCTCGCATCGTTTCCGCTCGCGTCCTCGTCCCATGACCGCGAGCTCGTCCCGATCGCGCCCGCGCTCGCCGGCGGCAAGGAGCTCGTGGAGGTCAGCCTCGGCGCCGGCGCGACCGTGACCTGGACCGATGCGACGACGAAGCAGCGAAGCGCGCCGATGCCGATCACCGCGTTCATCACCGCAGATGCCGCGGGGCACGTGTATGCGTGGACCGTCGACGCGACGACGAAGCAGCTCGTGATCTCGGTGCTCGCGCCAGGAAAACTTCTCAACACGCTGCCGCACGAGGGCACGGTGACGCTGTGGCCCGATCCGAAGGGCACGCGTGTCGCCGAGGTCGGTGGCAATCAGGTCGCGCTCTACAAGATCGACGGCACGCTGCTGTGGAAACAGCCGGTCGTGAACGCGAACCAGGTGCTGTGGTCGAGCGATGACGCGCTCGTGGTCATCACCGTGGCGGGGATCGCGAGGCTCGATGCCGCGACGGGAGCGATCGGCGTGGCGCGGTGCGGCTGGGGCTTCGGGCTGCAGGCAACGGCGCATAACCCACCGAACCGTATCGAGCCGCTCTGCACGCAGCTAGGCCATTGAGCCAAGTCGTGCTACGGACAGGAATGCGGTCGATCTGGGCAGTCGTCGTCGCGTGCCTCGTGGCCGTGGCGGGTGTACGTCCGGTCGAGCTGGCCGCGCACGATCGCGACGGCGATCGTGGCACGAGCCTGGCGCAGGCGACCGCGGCGCGGGCGGTGCTCGCGCGGCGGGATGGCGAACATCGCCCAGATCTCCAGCTCCCGGCCGTGACCCTTCCGGACCTCGCTGCGGCGTCCCCCCCGCACGTCGCGATCGATCTCGTCCGCCATGCGGCGCGAGTCGCATGCGTCTCTGCTCCTCCTACGCCGCGCTCCTCGCGTGGGCCACCGCGCGCCTGAAACGTCGTCGTTTCGGTCGTTCGTATCGGTCCTAGCTAAGGAGTTGTCATGTCTCACGAGAATCGTGCGTCGTCCTGGCGCGAGCGTCACGCGTTAAAGATCCTGGGCGTCATCATGGGCGCGATGTTCACGGCGGTGATCGTCGCGCAGGTGGGGTGCTGAAATGGCCGGCGCGATCCTGCTCGCATCGGTGCTCTCGCAATACACCACCATCGAGTGCCCGCTATGCGGCTACCGCAAGCGCGTCCATCGCAGGCCGGCGGCGCGCCGCGTGTGTCCGCGTTGCCGCAAGTACTTCGATGATCCGCTGAGCCCGAGGTGAGTCACCAGCGGGCGACGACCGCCGCGCCGAGGGACAGGACCAGGCGCGTGCGGTCGACGCCGTCGATCACGAGGTAGCCGCCCGAATCGAGCGCAATGCCGACCGGGCCGTAGATGCCGATCGTCGTGCGTATGCCGCCTCCGACGAGCGGTGCGTGTTGATCGAGATCCGCGCCGAGATCCGCGTGGAGGTCGATGACGAGCGTCGGCCGTGCCGCACCGGGTTCGTAGACGAGACCAGCACACACGAGCCCGCGATGGTCTTCGTCGAAGCCGCGCAACGCGAGCAGCCCGCCGTACTTCGAGCTCGGCTCGACATCGACCTCGACGTCGAGCCGGCCGCGATCGCCGAGGTCGCCGGTCACGAGCAGAGAGCCACCGATGCCGGCGCTGCCGTGGATCGGTCGTGCGTGGCTGACGCTCGCGACGAGGAGCAGCGCGAGCGCCTTAGCCGACATCGATGCGGCCGGCGGTCGTTACCGCGGTGCCGGGTGCGAGCTCGTGCGCGGCGAGGATCGCGATCGCCGGTAGCTCGGGCTCGAGCACGCCACGCAAGTAGCGACGGACATCGCCGGAGACGAGCAGCACGGCAGGACCGCTGCCGAGCTTGCCGCGGACCGCGGCGACGATGTCCTGCGCGATCGCGGGCTCGAGCGCGAGGACCGGTGGGCCATCGGAGCGGCGATCCACGGCGCTCCGCAGTGCATCCTCGATCATCGCATCGACGGTGTAGACCGCGACCTGGCCGCGTGGCGCCCAGCGTGCCGTGATCTGACGGCGGAGCTGACCGCGGAGGTGCTCGACGAGAGCCGGCACGGTCGCGGCGGTGAAGCCGCCCGGCGGTTGCGGCGCGAGCGCGATGGCCTCCAGCACGCCGGCGAGGTCGTCGATCGGTACGCCCTCGCGCGCGAGCTGGCGCAGGACCTCGGCGAGCACCGGCAGCGCGACGACGCGCGGGATGACTTCCTTGACGAGCACCGGTGCGTGCGCCGCGGTGCGCTCGACGAGTGCCGCGACGCGATCGACGCCGAGTAGCTCTGGCACGAGCGGTGCGAGCGCGGCCGGCAATTGCTGGGCGAGCGCGTCGAGCGGATCTCCGGCGAGCGACAGCCACGCGACCGGCGTACCGTCGATCGCGAGCGCGATCTCGTTCGTGCCGAGCGTCGCGTCGCGGGCGAGCGCGAGCGGCGGCACGTGGAGGCCTTCGCGCGCGGTCGCGAGCACGGCGTGAAGCGCGGCCGGCTTCGCGGCGAGACGATCGTGAAGGGCAGCGGACAGGCGCAGCGCGAGGCGGGCGCCGCGTGTGACCGCGGCCTCGGGCTCCGACAGCTCGACGGCGGCGGTCGTACGGCGCAGCGCGAGCAACGCACCGCCGGCGGCGAGCACGCCGAGCACGAGGAACGGCCCGATCGGGAGTCCGGGCACGAGCGCGAGCCCGACGAGCAGGATCGCGACGCCGGCGAGTGCGCGCGGCGTCAGTTGACCGCCGATATCCGCGCCGAGTGCGCGGTCTCCGGAGCTCGCGACCCGAGTGACGAGCAGACCGGAAGCGACCGCGACGAGCAGCGACGGTATCTGGGCGACGAGGCCGGCGCCGATCGAGAGTAACGAGTACGTGTGCGCCGCTTCGCCCGCGGACATGCCGCGGCTCGCGATGCCGATCACGAGGCCGCCGATCAAGTTGATGACGACGATCACGATCGCGGCGATCGCATCGCCTTTGACGAACCGCATCGCACCGTCCATCGCGCCGTAGAGCTGCGACTCGCGCTCGAGCGCGGCACGCCGGGTTCGCGCGGTGTCCGGATCGATCGCGCCGGTGCGGAGCTCGGCATCGATCGCGAGCTGCTTGCCGGGCATCGCGTCGAGGGCGAAGCGCGCCGAGACTTCGGCGACGCGCTCGGCGCCGCGCGCGACCACGATCAACTGGACGATCGTGATCACGGCGAACACGACGATGCCGACGATCAGGTTCTCGGCGACGACGGAGCTGCCAAACGCGCGGACGACCGAGCCGGCGTCGGCATCGGCGAGGACGAGCCGTGTCATCGAGACCTCGAGCCCGACCCGGAACAGCGTGGTGACGACGAGCAACGTCGGGAAGCTCGTGAACGACAGCGGCTGCGGCGAGAACACGGCGGCCATCAACAGTGCGACTGACACGGCGATGTTGAGTGCCAACATCACGTCGAGCAGCGGCCGCGGCACCGGCACGATCAGCATCACCACCACCGCGATCACCAGCGCGGCGATCGCCAGCTCCGCCACCCTCAGCTTTTTCATACTTCCTCGATCTCGGACGGGTCCAACTCGATCGCGTCGTCGGCGACGCTGTCCTTCGGGCCACCGAGGTGACGCACGATCGACAGATGGATCTGGCTGCGGATCAACCGCAACACGCTGTCGAGCTCGTCGGCCGGCAGCTTCAACCGCGTGCGCAGCGTGTCGAGCGTGACCTTGACGAGCTGCTCCTTCGCCTTCTCGATCCAGCGAAACGCGGTGACGCGGTGGACCCGATAGATCGCACCGATCTCGTCGATGTTGAGGCCGTCGACGTGGTGATAGCGCAGCAGCGTTTGCTCGCGCGGCCCCAGCTGCGTCAGTGCTTCGGTGAAGGCGGCCTTGAACTCGTTCGAGTACGTCCGCTTCATGTACTCGACTTCAGGATCGTCCTGGCTGATCGCGTGCTGCGCGATCAGGTGATCGTCGTCGACGAGGATCTCGCGCTTGCCCTTGCGCAGATCGTTGAGGCACGTCCGCACCGCGACCGAGCGGACCCAGCGCCGGAGGTCGCCGCGGCCGCCGTACTCCGCAATCTTGCCCGGTGATGTAGGTGCGCCGGAAGTGCCGCCGCCCACGAACAGGCGCTGGCGCACGAGCTGCTTCACGTCGGCGACGCGGGGCGCTGCGATCCGCATGCGCGCGAGCGCGATCTCGACTTCGCGCATGTAGTCGCGGTCGAACGCGTTGATCGCGGCGGTCGAGCCCTGTGCGCAAGCGCACGCGAGGTAGAGGTCGGCGGGCCGGAGGCCGTCGAGGGCCGCGTCGGCGAGGTCGGCAGTGAGGTGCCGCGCGGTGAACTCGACGAGCACCTTCGCGTCGAGCGGCAGATCGGGCCACGCCGCGCGACCCTCCGCGACCAGCGACCACAATCGGCGATCGAGATCGACGATGGCCTCGAGCACCGGACGGACGGCCGCGGGGGCGGCATCGACAAAGGGCCGCACGAGGCTCTCGCTGGTCACCGTCGTCGATTAGGCCCCAGCTTGTCGGAATGGTCAAACGCAGAGCGCCGGGCTACAATTCCTCGACGGATGGAGCCTAATCGCAAGGTCCGCAAACAGGGGCTAGAGCACTTCATCAAGTTCGTGCGCGAGCTGCCCTGTCCGTCGCCCCAGGCGATGTTCGTGGCGCTCCACGAGCTCGGTTATCGCGGCCAGGACCACGCGCGGCGCGCGCTGTGCCTGATGGCGTATCGCCACGTGAAGCGGATCAAGCGGATCTACGTCGACGGAGTCGATCGCGCGGAGCTTCCTCGCAAGTCGAACTTCTTGTTCGTCGGGCCAACCGGCTCGGGCAAGACGTTCCTCGTCGAGTCGTTGTTCGGCAAGGTCTTGAAGTTGCCGACCGCGCTGGTCGATATCACGACGTATTCGGAGACCGGCTATGTCGGCCAGGATCCTTCGACGATCTTGACGCGGTTACTCCACACCGCAGACGAGAATCCGATGCTCGCGTCGATCGGCATCGTCTGCCTCGACGAGTTCGACAAGATCGCATCGGGCCAGAACAACGCGATCTTCGCGGGCGCCGGCACGACGAAGGACGTCACTGGCATGGGCGTCCAGCGCGAGCTGTTGAAGATGCTCGAAGCGAGTGAGGTCGTCGTGCCGCTCGATCTCACGCACAGCTCGTACGCGGATCACGTCGTGATGTCGACCGCCGACATCGCGTTCATCGCCGCGGGCGCGTTCTCCGGCTTCCAGCAGATCGC
>JBDUAS010000473.1:0-3863 GCA_040004535.1 Deltaproteobacteria bacterium | reverse complement strand
CGAGCCCGGCATGGACGACCTCGCGGAGTTCCTCGCCGAGCGCGACGTCGAGATCGTCGCGAGCCTGCCGTGCTACAGCGCCAAGAACGTCGATGAGCAGCGCGGTCACGGCGTGTTCGCGAAGAGCATCGCCGGGCTGCAACGGCTCGACGCGCTCGGCTACGGGCGCTCCGGCGGCAAGCACACGCTGAACCTCGTCTACAACCCGAACGGCGCGTTCCTTCCGCCCGCACAGGCGGGGCTCGAGGCGACGTACAAGGTCGAGCTCGCGCGCGACTTCGGGATCGCGTTCGATCACCTGTTCACGATCACGAACGTTCCGATCGCACGCTACGCCGACTATCTCGACGAGCGCGGCCAGTATGACGCGTACATGAGCCTCTTGGTCGCGCACCTCAACCCCGTGACCGTCACGGGGCTGATGTGCCGCTCGCTGATCAGCGTCGGCTGGGATGGCGCGGTCTACGACTGCGACTTCAATCAGATGCTCGAGCTGCCGCTCGGCGCGGCGCGCACGATCTTCGAGCTCGACTCGCTCGCCCTCGAAGGCCAGCCGATCGCGACGGGCGCCCATTGTTTCGCGTGCACGGCCGGCAGCGGTTCGAGTTGCGGCGGGAGCCTCGCGTGACCGCCCCCGCGATCGGCGTGCTCGGTGGCAGCGGGTTCTACGATCTGCCGCGCGTCGAGGACGCCGAGACCGTCGAGGTCGACACGCCGTTCGGTCCGCCATCGGATGCACTGACCATCGGTCGGCTCGGCGCGCGACGCGTGGTGTTCTGGCGCGCCACGGCCGCGGACATCGGCTGCTGCCGAGCGAGATCAACCCGCGCGCAACCCGACCAACTTCCAGCAGCCGTCGAACAGCCGTTCGGCACGACGCGGCTCCACCTCCACTGCGCCGTCGCGGCGAGCCGTCCTCCTTGTCGAGGTGGTAGGTGAGCTCGGTGTAGGGCGCCCCGGAGCGGTACCACTGCCGGTCCAAGGTCTGATGTGCGTGGCTCGCTCGTGTCGGTGCAACGATCTCGATGGCTGCGCGTCGGGTATGGCCCACTAACGCGCGCGCGGGTGCCGCGTGCCGTTCGACGTCGACGACCACCACGTCGCCGGCACCTGCCATATCGGCCCCGACGGCCCGACGCGGCCGCGCCGCTCGCGTGCGCGCCGACGGGCGCCCCGTAACAACCCAGGATGCGGACATGCGTTCCACCAGCGCTCGATGATTCGTCAAGCGCGCGCTCGCACACGGGGCCGGCGCGCCGCATCGCGGACGACGGTTCGCACCACGAACCTCGCCGCCGAATTCGCCGCTCGAACACGCGACCGCACCACCGGATGTCGTCGCGGGCGCGTTCCGCACGTGGACGGTCGCCGAAGAGCCGCGTCCGTGGTTCGCGCCGCTCCTCCACCTCGCGGATATCCGCTCGCGGATCACGATGCCCTTACGGTGAACGGCGCGGCATCGTCACGGCCTCGGTGACCATGATCGCCAGCGACGCGAGGCTAGGAACACACCACCACTTCCGCGTCGAGCCAACGACCGAGCAGCTCGACAATTCGCAGCTCCGGCTCCGCCACCGCGAGCTCGATCAGGCGAGCCGATACGTCCTCGATCGTCGCGCCGCTCACGAGCGAGTTGGCGAGCTTCGCCTCGTCGGGATCGAGGGTCCGGTGGAACACGCGGGTGTCGCGCCGCCAGACCAAGATCAGGCGGTCGCACGGTTCGGGAGCCACGGACGGTGCGCCCTCTTCGACCGCACTCCACAGGTCGTCGACTGTCCATGCGACGGGGACGGTCGAGCTCGACGGCACGAGCGTGATCGTGACGTCGGGAAATCGTTCGATCGGAACGTCCGCCAGATCGTCGCGCGTCGACGGCGTGCGATCGGGACCATCGAACACCTCGACGCGCCCACGTTCGAGTCGCGCGAGATCGGCAGCCCATGGAGGAAGATCGGCTCGCGTTGCGAGATAGTCACCGAGCGCGACGCCCGCGTCGCGGAGCGTGAACGAAGTTGGTGGACGAGCGCGCAGGTAATCGGCCATCACATCATGAAATTGGTCGCCGAGGACCGAGCGTAGCTTCGGGTGATCGTCGGCAAGCACGTCCACCAACCGCGCGACGTACATCTCTGCGTAGACCGCGAGTTGCCGCGAGCTACCGAGGAGGCCCGGATCGATGGTGCCCTCGCCGGACGTCACGAGCTCGTAGAACCGGCGCTGGATCGTCGCGAGGTCACGCACCGAGGGCCGCCCTCTGCGCCGGCCCGGCGATCGATCGCGCGTGATCGAGCTCGCCGACGAGCTCGTCGAAGGGAGGGAAGTTGTCGTCGCGCTCGATCATCGTGGCAACGTCGCCGAACCGCGCGACCGCCTTGCCGTAGAGGTCCCACACCCCTTCGCACACGGGCTGGTCGTGACTATCGAGCAGGTGCGTGCCGTGGTCGGTGTGGCCGGCGAGATGGATCTGCCCCACGCGCTCGATCGGAATCGCCGCCACATATGCGCGCGGGTCCCAACCGTGGTTCGTCGAGCTGACGTACACGTTGTTGACGTCGAGCAGGATGCCGCAATCGGCGCGGCACGCGAGCTCGGCGAGAAACTCCGGCTCGCTCATGTCACTCGCCGCGAACGTGACGTAGCTGGACGGGTTCTCGAGCAGGATGCGTCGACCGAGCCTCTCCTGCACGTGCGCCACGCGCGCGACGACGTGCGCGAGAACCTCCTCCGTGTAGGGCAGCGGCCACAGGTCGTGCGCCGAGTGCCCGCCGAATCGCGACCAGCACAGATGGTCCGAGACGATCGCCGGCTCGACTTCGTCGACGAGCGCCGCCAGTCGTGCGAGGTAGTCGTCGTCGATCGGATCGACCGATCCGATCGACAACGACACGCCGTGCAGCACGACCGGCCAGCGCTCGCGCAGGTCGCGCAGCACGCGTCGCGGGTTGCCGCCTGCGACCATGAAGTTCTCGCTGATCACCTCGAACCAGTCGACGCGCGGATCGCCGCCGAGCACATCTTGGTAGTGCGGCGGGCGAAGTCCGAGTCCGAAGCCGAGGTGCGGGAACATGGCTGGCCTCACATCGACATCACGGTGCCGCCCTTGGCCTTGCAGTCGTCGTTGGTAGCGACCTCGACGAAGCTCTTCCCCTTGCAGGCGTTCTGGCCCTTGCAGGCGTTCTGCGCCGACTTGCAGCCGCCCTTACCTTTGCAGTCGTTGACGCCCTGGCAGTGGATCGCCGCGGTCTTGTCGGCGGACGCAGGCGCCGCCTTGTCGGCGGACACAGGCGCCGCCTTGTCGGCGGTCGTAGGCGCCGTCTGGTCGGCGGACGCAGGCTTGCTCGCGCTCGAGTCGTTCTTCTTGCTGCACGAGGCAGCGAACAGGCTCGCAGCAGCGAGCGCGATCATGGTTCCAGTGCGGACGGGATTCTTCATCAGATGCTCCTTGCGGCCATGGTGGATCGGCCGCTCGCGAGTTTGGTCTCGCGACCAGGCCGGGCGTTACGTGGGCTCGGGCTTGTTTTTGTCGATTTTTGCGCGCGCCTCGTGCCAATCCGCGAATCGTTTGCGCAACTCGTCGCGCACGTCGTCCGGCATCGGCTCCTCGGGCAGGCGACCGAGGGCCGTGACCGTCGCTTTCATCTGCCGGAGGTACGCACGACAGTGCTTGCACATCCCGACATGCATCTGGAACCGCAGACGGTCGGCCAGGCTCATCCGACCTTCGAGGAAGTCGGTCACGAGCTCGGTGATCTGCTTACAGCTCAACATCAGCGGTTCTCGAAATGCGCCTCCACGTGGGTTTGAAGACTCGTGCGGGCCCGGTGGAGAAGCACGCGTTGATGGGTCTCTTTGAGCTCCGGAGC
>JBDUAS010000204.1:0-13096 GCA_040004535.1 Deltaproteobacteria bacterium | reverse complement strand
CTGATCCGTGCGTGAAGTGCAAGTACACCGATTGTGTCGCGGTGTGCCCGGTCGATTGTTTCTATGAAGGCAAGAACTCGCTCGCGATCCATCCCGACGAGTGCATCGACTGCGGCGCGTGCGAGCCGGAGTGCCCCACTACCGCGATCTTCGAGGAGAGCGAGCTCCCGGCGAAGTGGGCCGTCTACAAGGACATCAACGCGCTCGCGTCCGGCGCGAAGAAGCTGACCGAGATCGAGACCGGCGCTTGGCCGGCGAACATCAAGGACGCGGCCGCGACCGCGAGCACGTGGCCGAACATCACCGAGCAGAAGAAGGCGCTTCCGGGCGCCGACGAAGCGGCCAAAGAGGACAACAAGATCGGCGCGCTCACGCTCGAGCCGGGCTGATCTTCAGTTAGCCAGGCGAGCCGATGGCTAGCGAGCCTTGACCCGAGACGAGCCGATGTTTCGGCTCGTCTCGCCCACGTAGGCTCGCGATCGACTACGGTGTCTGATTGACCGGAGGCGTCGCGGTCGGCGGCGCTGGAGGCGTCGGCTGCGACGTATCGATCGGCGATGTCGCGGTCTTCTCCTCGAGCTTCTTCTGCGCTTCCTTGAGCTCCTTCTCGGCCTGTTCGGCGCGATGGATCGCGTCCTCGAGCGCCTGCTCTTCCTTGGTCTTCGGCTTCGGCGCTTCCTTCTTCTTGACCAGGCTGAACTGGAACGTCGCGAGCAGCGTGTTCTGGACCTGGACCTCGTCCTTCCCGGCAGGGAAGAGCTGCGGATCGCGGATGATCTGCGACGAGTACACGACCGATAGCCACGCGGCCATCGTGTACGTCAGCGTTGCTTCGAACGCGACGCGCGTCAGCTTCGTCGTGCTGCGATCGGCCGCATCGTTGTTGACGAACGGCAGCAACACGGCGAGGCCGGCCTTGTAGTTGAACTTGCCCTTCTCGAGCTTGCCGACCGCACCGGCGAACGCCTCGATCCCGAGCTGGTGCACGGTCGAGAGCTCGAGCAACTCGATCTCCGGCGTCGCCGCGTTGTCGTGGTTGACGAGCACGCCGTCCGCGAACGTGCTGCGCCCGCCGACGCCGAGTCGGAGCGACAACGCGATCTCGTCCTTCTTGATCGGATCGTAGAATCCGCCGGCCGACTCCGAGATCGTGAACGGCTCGAACCCGTCGGCGAGGTGCTGCGAGGTCGCATTGGTCGCGAGAGGCACCGGCGCCATCCCCGTCGCATCGACCCACGACGTGGGCGCGCCGCGAATGTCGTCGCTCGAGAAGAACGACGTCGCGAGGCTGAGCCGGCCGTAAAGGCCCGCGTTGGCGATCAGGAAGTAGTTGTAGACGCCTTCGAGCTTCGCAGCGTCGGTCGACTTGATGAAGCGATGGATCACCGGGGTCCGCGCGAACGCCTCGGTCGCGGCCAGGCTGAGCTGCAAGAAGTGCTTGCCGTCGACGTAGTCCGCGCCGCCGAGCAGGCCTGCCCCGAAAACGGTCGACGTGCCATCGACCTGGCCGATCACGTTCGAGTTGGACACCAGGTTGAACGTCCCCGTGAATGCGAGGAACGGGTTCCAGCCCTTGATGATCGTCTGTTCTTCGACCGGTTTCGGCGCGTCGGTCGGCACGAGCTGAGCCTGGCCGTAGGCCAAGCCGCCCGTGCCGAGCAGGGTCACGAGCACCGCAAATCTCGAGGGAAGTCGCATGGCTCGTTTGTCCACCGGACTCCGCGGCGTGTCCACGGCCGGTGCCGTGGAATCGTGGTTCAGACCTTCTTGAACTTGCCCGTATCGCCGGCGTGCTCGCCATGCGCGACCAGCACCGAGCACGGGGAGTGGCGGATCACGCCCTCGGCAACGCTGCCGAGCAGGAGCTTGCGAAACCCGCCGTGGCCGTGCGTGCCGACCGCGATCAGATCGTAGCCGCCACGCTCCGCCGCGTGGGTGATCACCTGTGCCGGCGCGCCCTGGACGAGCTCGAGGTGCAGAGGGTGACCGAGGGCCACGTTCTCGGCGAACAGCTTGTCGCCCTTGTGCTTCGCGCTTTGCACGACCGCATCGCGGATCTGCGACCACGGGAACCGATCGACGCCGAAGAACGACGCGCCCCACGAGCCGGCCGGCAACTGCCACGCGTGCAACACCTCGATCGGCACGTTCGGTTGCGCGAGCCGCGCGGTGTGGCGCAGCGCGCGCTTGGATGCCGCCGAGAAATCGACCGCGACCAGCGGGCGCTCGAACGGCAGCTTCGATGAATTGCCGCGGGTGACCAGCACGTCGCACGGAGCGTGGCGGAGGATCGCGGTCGCGACCGAGCCGAGCAGGAACCGCGAGATGCCGGTGTGGCCGTGCGTACCGACGACGATCAGATCCGCGGCGTGGTGACGCGCGACCTGGGCGACCGCTTCGCCCGGTGGACCGTGCGGCGTCTCGATCTCGGTGTCGATGCCTTGCGCGCGCAGCTCGTCGACCTTCTGCGCCAGCCGGCGCGTGACCTCCAGCTGCATCGCGGCGGTGACTTCGCCGAGCTGCAGGGCGACATCCTTATCGGCTTCGATCGCGAGCTCGGCCTGGACCGCATGGACGAGGACCAGCTTCGCGCCGTGTTGGGCGGCGAGGGCGGATGCACGATCGATCGCCTGGTCGCTCGGCACCGAGACGTCGGCGCCTGCGAGGATCGTGGCGAGCCTCACTCGCTCACCACGCTGAGCAGCATCGAGTCATCGTTGTACTCGACGGTGACGCTCGGCTTGTCCCACGTCCACACGTTGCCGTAGTCAACTTTCGTCCCGGGCTTGCCGATCTGCTTCGCGAGCGCATCGACGATCGAGACCGACTCTTCGGGCGTCACGGTCGCCACGACGCGCGTGCTCACGATCTTGCCGTCGTCGACCTCGGCGCTGAGCTCGGTCGAATCGCGGCCGCCCGGCGGGCCGGCGAGAAACCACGACAGCGTCGGCTCGTCGAGCGGCACGGTCGGCGTGCCGAGCTGCTTCTGCGCTTGCGCCGGATCCTTTCCGATCAACTTCGGCAGCGCGGCCTTGGCCCACGCCGCGTCCTCGACGATCTGATCGAAGTGCAGCACGCAGAGCAGGCCACCCAGGCTCGCGCGGCGATGGTGAACGCGATCGATCCAGATCTCGCCGGCGACCGTCGCCGGGCCCCAGGCAGCCTGGACGATCTGGCGCATCTTTTCGCAGTGGGTATCGCCGAACGTGAACGAGACCGACGCGATCGTGCCATCGCCGCGAAGTTGGAGTCCGTGGTTCGTGACGTCGAGCACCGTGTCCATGGTGCCGAGCAGCTGGTCGAGGTCGTCGGATGCTTTCGCGCCGACCTGCGCGCCGCCGAACCGCTCGCCGAGCGTCGCCGGCTCTTTACCGATCACGGTCGCGAACGTCTGCTCGCGCTCCGCGTTCAGCTTCTTCTCGCGCTCGTATTGCGCCTGCTCCTCCGCGGCCTGATTCGCTTGGAGCTTGGCCTCGTCGGCGCGCATCTCGGCCTCTTCCCGCTCCTGTTGGGTCTGCGCGTCGTTGCCTTTCAGCGTGTCGCGCACGGCGAGCCCGAACGGTACTCCCACCACCAGAGTCATCACGATCGCCGACGGTGGGATGCGCATGCCTCGACGCTAGCATGCCCCGGCGGATCAGATCCGCAGCGAAGCGCCGACGTGAAGCGCCAGGAACTTCGAGCTGAGCGAGACCTGCGAGCGATCGTCCAACGTGTCGGTGCCCGGGTGAAAGTCCGCGCCGAGATCGAACGCGAGGTTCGGCGTCGCCGCGATCGAAAGGCCGGCGCCGAGGTCTCGGCCGAAGCCGAGCGACGTGTTCGACGCGTCGAGCATCTGCGAATAGTTCTAGAGGGTCTCGAGCGTCCACTGCGCAAGATTTCTTACACGGCGCGGATCACCGCGAGAGCACTGGCGTGATCGAGAAGGGGCGCCTCGAAAGCGCCGTCGGAGGCAGTCGCACTCGGCAATTCCGAGGGAATCATCGGTGGTTCCGCAGGCTCCGGCACCGGCGGCAGCACGGGCTCGGCCGGCGGCGGCGTCGCGACTTCGCGCGGTTGCAATGGGCGGATCGAGACGCGCGGGTCCATCCGCTCGAGCACCGCGACGCGCGCACCGATCTTCGCGAGCGTCTCGTTGCGAGCGCTGTCGTATTCGAAGCCGGCCGTGAGCGCGATCGGTCGATCGTTGACCGAGACGACGATCTTCTCGAGCGTCGCCGAGGCGCGCGCCTCGCGATGCCAGCCGCGATCGCTGCGCCACGCGGAGCCGGCCTCGAGCCGCGCTTCGGTCACCCACAAGCCATCGGTCGACTCGAGCCGCAGGCTCGCGACGCCTTCGCTGAACGGTGCGATCGTGTGCAGCGTCGTCATCAAGAACTCGCGATCGACATCCATGTCCCAGTGCATCGCCGGGCCGATCGCGAGCACGCGCTTGTAGTCCTTCGAACGCAAGAGCTCGATCAGCGGCGCGACGCGCAGCACGCCGATCGTGAACGTCGGGACCTCCTGTTTCCAATCGAGGTGGCCGATCTCGAAGATCGCGCCGATGTCGAACGGCAGGAAGATCTTCGTCGGCGTGCCACCGATCGGGATCAACACGTGGCCATCGCGCGCGTGACGGAGATAGCGGCCACTGTAAAACGTGCCGGTGAACCGGCTCTCGAGCACGGAGTAGTTCGCGTCGACGAGTGCGTGCTCCATCTTCCACTCGAGATCCGGATCGTCGTCGAACGTGATCCGGTGGCGTAGTGCGATGCCGACGCCGAGCCCGTCGCTGCCGGCATCGACCGCGAGCCGGTTGCCGACGTCGAAGCACGTCGCGAACCGATCGCCGCGGCTCGAGGTTCCCGTGCACTCGTCGGCGCGCGCAGCGCCGGCGAGGGCGAGGACCACCCCGGCCGCGAGCGCTACGATTTGGCCCGGGGCGGTGCCCACAGGCTGAACCTCAGGCCGGTCTCGAACACGAACGCCCACTTGTCGGGGACGCCCGGCAGGTCATCGCGCTTCTCGCCACCGGCGGCGAGCTTGAGCGTCAACGGCTGAT
Source organism: Deltaproteobacteria bacterium (assembly GCA_040004535.1). Lineage (GTDB taxonomy): Bacteria > Myxococcota_A > Polyangia > Haliangiales > Haliangiaceae > JABFXX01. The sequence goes on along the minus strand of JBDUAS010000204.1, from coordinate 8,052 downwards.
CGTTGATCGCGAGGATGATCGCTTCGTACTGGAGGTTCGCCTTGAACCGCTGCGCGAGCTTCGGCGTCGTCGCGGTCGGCGTGAAGTAGCGCGGCAGCTCGTGGAGCAGCTCGAACCGCACGTTGTGGAAGCCATTCGGATCGAGGACCCAGTCGAGGTCGAACGCGGAGCTCTCGGTGACGGCGCTGCGATAGCCGTTGACGTCGTCGCGCTGGCCCTCGAGCCCGACACCGGTGCGGATCCGGGCGAACGAGTCGAGGTTCGGGGATTGCCACAGGTCGAGCGTCACTTGCGCGGTCGCGTGGCGCCACAGCTGCGAGTTACCCATCGGCGTCTTGTGAAGCTCGAGGCTGCCGACCTCGCTCCACATGCCGAGGTCGAGCACGAGGTCGTGGCGTGACGGCTCGCCGACGAACGTCGTGATCCGGAGCAGCGGGTCCATGAACTTGTGCGAGACGTCGTAGTGAGCGATCACGACTTCCGCAGAGAACGGCTCCATGTGGACCTCGCCTTCGAACAGGCGAAGACGGTGGCGCGTCGGTGTGCGGCCCCCTTGCAGGTAGTCGAACACGAACAGGCCGAAGTCGACCGACGTGCGCGTGCTCTCGAGTGGGTCGTCGAGCACCTTCTGCGGCGTGTACGCGACGCCGAAGTACATCCGGCGTCGAAGATCGAAGTTGACCTGGAACACGCGCTGGCGCTCGTCGCGCATCCAGCCATACGGCGCGTCGACGCGACCGGCGATGAACGTGAAGCCTTGCTTCTCCATTCCGGCGCGGTCGAACGGTGCGTCGAGCTCGCACGTGCGTGCGCGTTCGAGCGGCTTCACGCGTCCGCCGGTGGAGTCGAGCTCCTCGTTCGGTGCGTAGAGACAGACGCGAGTGCGTGGATCGCACTGGATGCGCCAGACTTGATCGCTTGCATCGCGCAAGCACATGACCGGACGATCGGCGCTCATTTCCGGCGCGAGCGGTGCGTCTGCGAACGCGCGCGCGGGCAAAGCAATTCCGATCATCGCGACCGCGATGTGGACGGACCTCATTGCTCGGGTCGCAAGTGCACGGCGTAGGCCGTCGCCGAATCACAGGCAGTTCACCGGTTGGACCACGTGTGGCGTGCCGATCGACAACACGTGTTGTTGGCTCGCAACACAACTTCACGCGGTGATCAGATTTGCCATCACGTGAAAGTCGTCGTTCACGATCTCGAACTTCAGTGGCTTGTGATCGGGCGAGGTCGCGAACCAGATCTGGATCGTGGTGGGCGCCTTCGTGTTGACCGAGGCATCGACGCGGAAAGTCTTGGCGCCATCGAGATCTTCGACCGTCGGGCGCTTCACGGTCATCCGGTAGGTATGGCCGAGCTCCTGGACGGTCATGAAGCCGGGCGTCGCGTCGGTGGCGACCCAGCCGCGCAGCAGGCCGATCGCCGTATGGATGGTTTGCCCGTTCTTGCCGTCGATGTCGAAGTGCTTGGCTTCATCACCGATCACGAGCTGTTCGCTGCCGATTCCGGCGCGCGCGTTGCCGCGATCGAGCACCGTCGACAGGTCGTGATGCACGGTCGCGAGCGCGGCCGCGATGCTATCGGTCTGGAAGTGGCTCTCGACCTCGGTCTCGCCGATCGACAGCTCGACCTTACCGACCGTGATCCCGTGGAGATGGACCTCGTAGATCATGTGCTCGCCGGGGACGAGCAACAGCTCGTGCGCGGCGATCGGATGGTCTACAGGCTTCGCTGCGACGAGCGGAGGAAGCGGAGCCGGGTTGAACGACGCACCGGTGCCACAGCTTGCCAGGCACACGATCAGGGCTGTCCTCATCATCATCGCGGTGAACGCACTGCAATCAACACGCCGGGGGAAGCGGGTCGCACGCGCCCCAGATCCCACGATGATGAAATCTCGCGTCGGCTTGGAGCGCTTCGTACGCCGCGCGGCGATCGGCACCGTCGGGTGGGATGACCAGGACGCACGCGGCGCCGCGCTCGAGAAGCAGCGCGTTGATGTCGAGATCGTCGATGGTGACGTAGGCGAGCGTGCGGCCGTAGGCGTCGGTGCGGGTGACGTCGTAGGTGAGTGTGATCGTCTTGCCGAGGACGAGATCGGAGTCGAGCTGCGCGGCGTTGGTGCCGTAGCAATCGGAGTGGCCGTTCGTGATCTCGGGTGCGTCGACGAGGAGGTAACGGATCTTCTCGTCGGTGGTGGTGACGATCGTGTCACCGTCGATCACGCGAGCGACGATCGCGGTGTCGGGCGGTGCGGTGCAGCCGGAACCAGCGCCGCAGACGAGCACGAGTACGAGTACGAGACGCGGACGCACGGGATCACATGCACGTGTTGGTAGCGCGCGGCGTGCCGTAGTTCTCGAGCGTGCCGTACTTGTGATTCGCCTGCTTCGGCGAGTCGCACAACATCGGCTTGATCTGGCGCGACACGCCGTCCGCGGGCTGTGGGTTGACGAGCGTCACCGCGTCGAGCACGGTTGCGCCGTCGAGCACGGACAGCGTCGTCGATAGCGCGAACGTGAACGTCGCGTCGACGGCCGGGAGACCGCCGTTCGTCGCCGGATCCGTGTTGTGCGCGAACAGCGCGAAGCCGGCGGCTGCAACCGGCTTGCAGTCGGGCGAGTTGATCACGTTGATCGTGGCGGAGCTGCCCTTCAAGCCGAGCCCGTTGAGATCGAACGCCGCGGTGCCGATGTTCGCGAGCTCGAACCATTCCTGCGTCGGGTCCGTGCCGGTACCGGCCGCGTTCGGCATCAGCTCGCTGATCACGAGCTGGCCGGCCGCCGGTTTCACGATCGCGCGCGGCGTGCCGTGGTCGAGACACTGGCCCGGACCGACGACGATCGGGCACGTCGGGTTCGGGGCACCCGGCGTGCCCATGTCCATCGTGTTGTAGGGCGTGCTGCCGTTACAGAAGTTGAGCGGGTCATCGTTCGATGCGGCGTCATCGAACTTCGGGTCGAGCGCGAGCGAAGCGCCGGACGTCGAAGTATCCCACTCGACCGAATCGATGATGCTCGAGCCGTAGACGAGCTGGACGTCGGGGTTCGCCGGCGGATTGAGCGAGAACGAGAACCCGGCGGCGGCGGTGACGCCGCCGTTCTGGGCGGGGTCGGTGTTGCGCGCGAACACGGCGTAGCCGCCGGCCTGGAGGTGGACGCAGTCGGCCGCGTCGATCAGTTGCGGCGGCACGTTCAGATCGTTCGCGCGGTCGAGCCCGACGCCGTTGAGATCGACGTCCTTCACCGCCTGGACCTCGAACCACTGGCCGAGCGTCGCGCTGACCAGCTTCGGCTTCGGCATCACCTCGGTGATCACGAGGTCGCCGATGTTCGGTGGCACGGTGTCGCGCATGACGCCGCCATCCATGCACGCGCCGATCACGACCGGCTGGCAATCGTTCTCGCTCGCCGGCGTGCCGAAGTTGCCGGCGACGAACTCGGTCTCGCTGTCCTGGCACCAGTTCGCGAGGTCGTCGTTCGTCGTGTAGTCGGGCGCGACCGCGGACGACAGCTCGCGCGAGTGACCGGGCTTGACGCTCGCGTACTGCGCCGAATCGATCTCGTTGGCGCCGCACGCGAGCGCGAGCTTGCCGCCATCGGTGTTGAACAGCTCGCCGAGCTCTTTGCCGTAGCCGTAGTCGACGTAGGCGGGCTCTTCGTGATGCTCGGCGTTGCCGAGCACGAAGTACTGGCCCGGCGCGATCGTGACCTCGCGCATGACGTGCGAGAGCTTGTTCGAACCATCGGGCCGGCTATGCGAGATCGTGAGGCCCTGGAGCTCCGCCGGCTCGTCGGTGTTGTTGTAGATCTCGAACCACTCGTTGCCTGTGTCCGCGCTGCTGCCGGTCGGCGCCTGGTAGTCGGCGAACACCTCGGTGATCACGAGATCACCGACGATGAACGCTTGCTTGCAACTCGATGTCGACGGCGTCGGGCCGCACGCGGCGGCGAGCACCGAGGCGAGAGCACCGAGCAAAGCAAGCGAGCGAGACATCGCCCTACTCGTACCCTAAAGCGGTCACGGTGCGTGTATCGGCACGGTTTTCTCGTGGTTGCTCGGTTTCGTCAGGCCGGGAACCGGACACAGCTCGACCTGCGCGGTGCGGTCGATCACGAGCTCGAGCCTGCCGTGATAGAGCGCCGGCTTTGCGGTCACGCGGATCCATTCGCCTTTCCAGGCCTGGACGCCGGACTGGGCGAGCACCGCGGGGTCGAAGAACACGAGCGGCGTGTGATTGTCGAGGATCACGCGAGACGGACCTTTTACGCGTGGCCGGGATTCGGACACGCCTGCCGCGTCCGTATCTGCCGCCTCGCCTGTTCGGGCCGGTCCGATTTTGGTCGCTTTGACCGTGGCCGGGTCGCCGTTCTCGGCGATGCCATCGGGGTCGCCGGCCCACCCATCCGAAGATTCGCCTCGATCGACGCCGTCGTCGGCGGCACGAACGTCGTCGGCACGATGATCTGCGGCACGAGCGTCTGTGGCGCTCGCGGCGCGGCTGTGACCTTTGTCGCCGTGATGGCGGCTGGGTTTCTGGTGCGATGGCGTGCCCGCTAATTCGATCTCGCCGACCGTGCCGAGCACGATGACCTCGTGGCCGACGTTCGCTTCGAGCAGCGCAGGCGCATCGTCATGCGTGAGATCGATCATCGTCGCATGCTTCGCGCTCGCCGCCTCCTTGTGAAATGCAGCGACGAAGTCACCGCGCGCGGTCCACCACGCTTCGCGTTCCGGATAGTCGGGATACGCCTCGACCCCTGCTGCCCAGATCCCGCGCTTCGCGGCCTTTGCTTCGGCCTCCGCGGCGATGAAGTCGCGATCGAACCGGCGCGAGCGGCCGTACTTCGGGAAGTACGGGCTCATCCCGGCGCGCACGGCCTCGACATTGTAGTTGAGCCACTTGCCGTGCTTCTCGGCGAGCACGTACGCGAGATAGCGCCGGTAACGATCTTTGATCTCGTGCGGATCGTCGCGCTCGAGTCGAACCTTGTCGACGCCCGCGAACCACTGCTCGGCCCACGTCTTCGCCGCATCGCCGAGCGGCGTCGCGAACTTCGCCGGCCGCGGCGAGCTCCCGCGCGCGGCCTTCGTATAGCTCGCCCAGCCCTTCGCGTACGCGCGGCGTTCTTTGTCGTGCTTGAACGTCTCCTCGGTATCGATCCCGAGCAGCCGGAGCGAGCTATCGAGGCCTTGGACGCGCACGGTATCGCCATCGACCACGCGGACGAGCTTGTAGTCGCCGATCACGAGGTCGCTCGGCGTGCTCGGGTTTGCCGGCGCGGCCACGGGCTCGGCGAACGCCTTGCCGAAACCGACCGCGCCTAGCGCGAGCACGAGGATGGTGACGACTGCTCTCACTTGCCTATTGTACGCTAGTGCAATGACGGTCCCGGTGAACGCGCTGCGCTCGCTCGAGGACGTTCTCGCGTGGGCGTTCGCGCAGCGCCCGCCGGCCGAGTTGCTCGAAGTGATCGTGCAGGACGAGCTCACGCACGACGTGATCGTGCGCCACGGCGCCGAGTACCTCGTGTTCGACACCACCTGACTCGGCGCGGTCAACGCGGTCTCCGTGTGGGACCACCGCCCGACCGCCGACGAAGCGCTCGACGCTCGCGTCGCACGCGGCTGGGTCGCGACCCCGACCGGCACGGTGGACGGCCCGCAAGTGCTCGGCCACGCCGCGTGCCGCTTTCGCTAGCGAGCGCTCGTGCGCTGGCCAGTCGAGTTGCCGCTGCGGCGCGATTCCTCGATCGCACGACACTTGACGTGCAAAACCGACTACTCGAGTTGCCACTCACCGGCGCGTTCGCCGCACTTCGGTGAGGCTAGATGTTTGCCGCTCGACGGCGTCAGCGTGACGCCGCACTCGAACGCGACCGCCTCGATCTACGCGTACACCCCGTGGGTCCTGGTCAACCGTGGCGGGTCGTGGTTGACGTGGAATGTGTCGCGCCGATTCCTCAAAGCCTTCGACGACGCTGGTACGTTGCAGCTGCCGTGACCGACGTCTCGCTTCCGCCGTTCGCCGCGACCTTCCTCGCGGGCGGTGGCCGCGATCTCGACACCACCCGCATGGAGCTGCCGGCGCTCGCCGCCGGCGCGCATGTTCGCCTCGTCGACGCGAACGACGAAGAGCTCGGTCTCGCGATCGCCGATCCCGAGAATGCCCGGCTGCGCGTGCTCGCGGTGCCCGCCGATCAGCTCCTGAAGATCGACGGCACGCTGCTCGCGCTTCGCGTCGAACGCGCGATCGCGTGGCGCAAGCAACTCGGCATCACCGGCGCGGATCAAGCGTATCGCCTGCTCCACGGCGCCGGCGACGGCGTGCCCGGCTTCACGTGCGACGTGCTCGGCAAGGCCGCCGTGATCTGGGTGCTCGGCGAGGGCCTGCGCGCGCTCGGCCGCCAGCTCGCCGACGCGGTGATCGGCTTCGCGCAGCTCTCCGGCGCGGTCGTCAAGCTGCGCGCACGCGGCGGCGCGGATGCGGTCGAGCAGGAGGTCGTCGGCAAGGTCGACGATCGCTACATCGCGCACGAACACGGTGCGGGTTACGAGATCCACGCACTGACGGGCCTCAACACCGGCCTGTTCACGGACATGCGCGAGCACCGCCGCGCCTTGCCGCGGTTCTCGGCCGGCAGACGCGTCTTGAATTTATTCTCCTACACCGGCGCGCTCGGCCTCGCGTGCGCGCGCGGCGGCGCGGTCAGCGTCACCAACGTCGATACGTCCGCCGGCGTGCAAGCGTGGGCGCAAGGCAACTTCGCGCGCGCCGGCTTCACCGGCGATGCGTGGCGGTTCGAGACCGGCGACGCGATCCGGTTCCTCGCGCGCGCCCAGCGCGACAAGGAGCGCTACGACCTCGTCGTCATCGATCCACCGACGTTCTCGACTGCACGCGGCTCACCGTGGGTGCTCGACCGCGACTATCCGAATCTGATTTTGCAAGCCGCCGCCGTGATCCCCGAGGCCGGCATGCTGTGGCTCGCCGCGAACACGCACGAGCTCGGCTCGCTCACGAAGCTCGCCCTCAAAGGTCTTCGCAACGCGGGCCGCACCGCCGCGATCGTCGAGCAAGGCGGCCTACCGCCCGAATATCCGACGGTCGTCGCTCAGCCCCACGATCGCTACCTCCAGATCTGCGCGCTGCGTTTGAGCTAGCCTTCACGGATGTGCGGCCGCTACACCGTCACGCGCCAGGAAGGTCTGATCGAGGACCTCGAGGCCGTGCTCGATTCGGCGGTGCCCGACAACGAGTGGTGGAAGCCGCGCTTCAACGTCGCGCCGACCCAGCCGGCGCCTGTGGTCACGTTCGACGACGACCACCGCGTGATGAAGATGATGCGGTGGGGGCTGATCCCGTTCTGGGGCACCAAACCGGGCACCCGGCCGCCGCTGATGATCAACGCACGCGTCGAATCACTCGATGCGAAGCAGGTGTTCCGCGACGCGGTCGCGCGCAAGCGCTGCCTCGTGCCCGCCGACGGCTTCTTCGAATGGAAGCGCCGCGGCGGAAAGGACGCGACACCGACCCCGATGTGGATCCATCCCGAGCCGCATCGCTTCATCGCCTTCGCCGGCCTGTGGGCGCGCGCGAAGGCCGACAGCGGCCGCGAGGTGCTGTCGTTCACGATCGTCACGGGCCCGCCGAACGAGCTCGTCAAACCGATCCACGATCGGATGCCGCTGGTGCTCGATCGCAGCGCATGGTCCGCGTGGCTCGATCCGTCGCTCGATGGTGACGGTGCGCGGGCGCTGCTCGAAGTGCCGGCGGTCGGCGACTGGCGCGCCGAGGAAGTCTCGACGTGGGTCAACAAGGCCGATCACGACGATCCGACGTGCATCGTGCGCGTGCCCGCGGCGCAGCGCTCCCTGTTCTGAAGAACGTAGTCGTAGTCGTAGTCGGCGTCGTAGACGTAGACGTGGAGGTAGTCTCTACCCAGGCGACCACGTTTCGCGACTACCTCCACGTCTACGTCTACGACGCGGACCACGACCACGACCACGACCACGACCACGACCACGACCACGACCACGACCACG
>JBDUAS010000039.1:0-39517 GCA_040004535.1 Deltaproteobacteria bacterium | reverse complement strand
GCATGGGCAAGGTCTACCTCGCCGAGCACGTCGAGATCGGCAAGCGCGTCGCGCTGAAGGTGTTGCATCCGAGCTACTCGCGGATGCCGGATCTCGTCGAGCGGTTCCGCCGCGAGGCGCGGGCCGCGTCGAAGATCGGCCATCCGAACATCGTCGACGTCACCGACTCTGGTTCGACTGCCGACGGCAGCGTGTACTTCGTGATGGAGTACCTCGAGGGCGTCGAGCTCGGCTCGGTGATCGAGCGCGAGGGTGCGATCGACGTCGCACGTGCGCTACGGATCACCGGCCAGATCTGCCGCGCGCTGTCGGCGGCGCATCGCGAAGGCATCATCCATCGCGACCTCAAGCCGGAGAACATCTTCCTGATCACGCGTGGCGGCGAAGCCGATGTCGTGAAGGTGCTCGACTTCGGCATCGCGAAGACGACCGAGGCGGAGGCTGCGCGCGAGCGCCGCCTGACGAGCCCCGGCATGGCGATGGGCACGCCCGAGTACATGGCGCCCGAGCAGGCCGCGGGCCGGCAAGCCGACGCGCGCACCGATATCTACTCGCTCGGCGCGATCATGTACGAGATGACCACGGGGTTGCCGCCCTATTCGGGCGACAACTTCATGGAGATCCTGACGAAGAAAGCGACGATCGATCCACCGGTGCCGATCACCATACGGCCGGATCTGCCGCTGCCGGTGTCGGAGCTCGTGACCGCCGCGATGGCGCGCAATCCCGACGATCGCCCGCAGTCGATGGACGCGCTCGAGTACGAGCTCAACAAGTGCCTCGCGGGTCGTGGCGTCGCGGTCGCGCAGATCCTCGGCATGACCACCGACGCGAACGTGGTCGCATCGCTCAACTCGGGGTTGTCGATGCGTAACCTCGACGATGGCATCGTCCGCGGCGGTGGGCCCACCGGCCGGTCGAGCACGCACTCGGGCCTGTCGGAAGTGTGGGAGACGCGCTCGGGCGTGTCGCGGCAGATGCCGTCGTCGTCGTCGGGTCCCGTGCGCGAGCCGACGTCGTCGCCCGGTCTCGTTCGGCCGAGCACGTCGCCTTCCGATCGCACGCCGTATCCGCGCGCGGGCACGCCATCGCCTTCGCGTGCGAGCTCCAATGATGATCGCTCGCCGGGCTCGATCAGCGTCACGCCGGAGACCTCGGCGCTCGAGCTCGCGCTGCGCGAGCCCGAACCGATGCCGACGCTCAAGTCGAAGCGCGGCTCGCTCGGCCCGCTCCTGCTGCTGCTCGTGTTGCTCGGTGGTGGTGGCGCGCTCGCGTACATGATGTTGAACAGCGCGGACAAGAGCGCCGATCAGAAGGTCGGCGAGCAAGCGAGTGGCGAGCCAGTCGGCAATGCAAATGTCGTCGCGCCGCCGCCGGAGACCGGATCCGCCGGAAGCGCGGCGCCGAAAATCGTCAAGCAGCCGGCGACCGGTAGCGATGTCATCGCGCCGAAGACCCAAGACACGACGGTGCCCGTGACGGCCGGCAGTGGCACGCCAATGAAGGACGTCAAGGACGCGACGATCAAGCGTCCGAACCCGCACGCCAAGGTCGCGGCCGCCGATGACAAGGCCGACAAGGCGACGCTGCTCAAGGAGATCAAGGAAGCCGAGGCGACCAGCGACTGGACGCTCGCGCGCGCGACGTATCAGAAGCTCGCCAAGGTCAAAGGCATGCAGGGCGAGGCGCTCTACGGCGAGGCGATGGCGGCGTTCCAGCAAGGCGATTCGCCCGCGGCCGAAGCGATCAGCAAGAAGGCGAGCGCGGTGCCGGGCGCGTACAAGCTCAAGTCGTTGCTGCTCTACGCCGATACGATCTTCCGCCAGGGCGACCCGAAACGCGCGAGGGACAATTACATCTCGCTACGCGCGCTGACCGGCGACCGCGAGTTCAAGGCGACCGTGACGAAGAAGATCGCGCTGTGCAACAAGCAGCTCGGTCTGCCCGAGCGCGACGGCGTCGTTAACTAGGGAGTGCTGTCGACGAAGGCGGGCAACGCGTGCATCTACGTGCTGTCGCAGCTGCCGGGGCTTCGCGCGGTCGCGCAGCTGTCACGGCTCGGCTGTTTCTCGGAGGCGATGCGCGACGTCGATCTGCTCGTGACGGTCGGCGCCCGCTAGACCATGGAGCCGGCGAGCCAGTCCGCGAGCATGTCGACCGACGACAGCATCTGATTCGCACGGCGCAACCGATCCGATAGCGTCTTCACGACCTGGACGAGCAGCACCGCCGACGCGCTCGGATCGTCCGCGATCAACTGGCGGAGTGCATCGTGCGGCAGCCGGAACAAGAACGTCGCCGACATCGAGGTCACGGTCGCCGAGCGCGGCGCCGGCTCGACGAGCGACATCTCGCCGAAGAACTCGCCGCCCGACAGCGTCGCGAACGTCTGCGCGCCCTTGTGGACGGCGACTTGCCCCGACAGGATCAAGAACAGCGCATCACCGAGGCTGCCTTCGCTGACGATCTGCTCGTTCGGGTTGTAGCTCTCGACCTCGCCGGCCTGCGCGATCCGTTCGAGCTGGTCGGATGCGAGGTTCACCAACAACGGGTGCTTCTCGAGCAGCGTCGGGTTCGGCACGGCCCACTATATCGCGTCTCCGATCTGCTACCGTGCCCGCGAATGCGCCTCGCTGTTGGTTTCGCCCTGGCCGTGACCTTCGTGACGAGCGTGGCTCGTGCCCAGGCGGTCGACCGGCGCTATGCGGAGGAGCCAACCGACGGGCTCGCCATGCCGGGCACGCCGATCGCCGGCGAGGCCGACGCGCGCGCGGTCAACCTCAACTCGGCGGGGCTCGCCTACCTGAACGGCCCCGAGCTCGCCATCGCGCTCGATCTCGAGAACGCGGATGTCGGCACGTCGTCGGGCCCGGGCTTCGGGATCTATGCCGGAGATTCGCTGTTCGGCGGCGTGCTGCCGAAGATCGGCGTCGGCTTCGGCCTCGAGTGGCTGCGGCCGGCGCGCGCGAACCTCTCCCCCGATCCGGGCGAGCCGGTGCGCCTGACGGTTTCGCACGCGAACGCGCTCGGCTCGCACCTCAGCCTCGGCGTCAACTTTCACTACTTCATCAACGGCGGTCCGCTCGACGGGCTCGCCACGTTCGATCTCGGTCTCGCCGGCCGGATCAACAACTACCTCGCGTTCGGCGGCAACCTCCGCGACCTCGACACGCGCGACGTCGGTGGAGTCGCGGTCCAGCGCCGCTACGAGCTCGAGGCGCTCGTTCGCCCGCTCGGCACCGATGTCCTCGAGGTCTCAGCCGGTGGCCGGATCGGCGAGATCCGAGGCGACGTCGATGGCTGGGCGCGGGTCGCGGTGCGCGCGCTGCGCGGGACGTCCATCGTCGGCGCCGTCGAGAGCCGCGCGCTCCACGCGATCGATGATTCGCCGGTCACCGGCACGACGGACGTCGATCTTCGCGAGTTGCGCGCGACCGTCGGGGTGGAGCTGTCGTTCGGTGGCGTCGGCCTCGCGGCCTACGGGACCGGCATCCGCGCACCGCAGGGCGGGGGCAACCACGCGCTCGGTACGACGCTGGTCGCGACCTTCTCGTCGACCCCGCGCGCGTCGGTGCTGCCGCCGAACGAGCACATCGAACGCGTCGAGCTGACCGGCGATATCGAGGCGCGCGAGCTCACCCAGGTCGTCTTGCGGCTGCGCGCGATCGCACGCGATCACAGCGCGAAGGGCGTCGTCGTCGTGTTCGACGGTGCGACGGCCGGCTGGGCCGCGCTGCAGGAGATCCGCGAGGAGCTCCTCGCGCTGCGCGCCGCCCACAAGAAAGTGTTCGCGTACATGGTGTCGGGTACCGGCCGCGATTATTTCGTCGCGTCGGCGGCCGACAAGATCTACCTCGATCCTGCCGGTGGGCTGCGACTCGTCGGCATGGCGGGTCAGTCGTTCTACTTCCGCGGTGCGTTCGACATGATCGGCGTGACGCCTCAGTTCGAGAAGATCGGCGAGTACAAGAGCGCGCCGGAGATGTTCACCGAGACCGGGCCGACGCCGATCGCGGCACGGATGCACGACGAGCTGTTCGACTCGATCTGGCAGCAGTGGCTGACCTCGGTCAGTGCGTCGCGCCACCTCACGACGAAGGAGTTGAGCGCGATCGTCGACGCCGGTCCGTATACCGCGGGCGATCTCGCGGAGAATACGAAGCTCGTCGACGGCGTCGCCGCACCCGACAAGGTCGCGCAGCTGATCATGGCCGAGCTCGGCGGGATCTATCCGGTCGAGTCGCCTTCGCCGACGCGGCCGGAGCGCTGGGAGCACCCGCGCGTCGCGGTGATCTACGTCGATGGCGATATCACCGACGGCGCGTCGAAGATCATCCCGCTGATCGGTCAGAAGACCGCCGGCGGCGAGACGCTCGTGAAGGCGATCAGCGAAGCGCGAGAGGACCCGTCGATCGGCGCGATCATCTTGCGGATCGATTCTCCCGGCGGCAGCGCGCTCGCCTCCGAGCTGATCGCGCGCGAAGTGTTCGCGACGCGCGGCGTGAAGCCGATCCTGTGCTCGATGAGCAACCTCGCTGCCTCGGGCGGCTACTTCGCCGCGGCTGGCTGCGAGCTGATCTTCGCGGAGCCGATGACGATCACCGGCTCGATCGGCATCTTCTTCGGCAAGTTCGATCTGTCAGGCCTGATCAAGCGGCTCGGCATCACGATCGACGTGTTCAAGCGCGGCGCGCGCAGCGACGCGGAGAGCATGTTCCGGCCATACACCGAAGATGAGCGCGTCGCGCTGCTCGACAAGCTGCGCTATTCGTACGGCCGGTTCGTCGGTGCAGTCGCCGAGGGCCGGGGCCTGACGAAGGACGCCGTCGACGCGGTCGGCCGTGGTCACGTCTACTCTGGAGATCAGGCGAAGCTGCTTCGCCTCGTCGATCGGCTTGGTGGGCTGGGCGATGCGCTCGACGAGGCACGCGCGCGCATGCACCTACCGCCGCACGCGAAGATCGATCTCGAGGAGCTCCCGAAGCTGCCGACGTCGCTTCTCGGCGTGATCGGTAACCTATTTTCGCGCGCGCCCGCCGAGCTCCCCCTCAGTGAATTGCCGGTGTTCAAGGCGCTCGTGCGCGGTGTGCCGCCATCGCTCCTCGTCGAGCCGGATGTCGCCCAGATGCGCCTGCCTTACGTGCTCGAGCTCTCCGAGTAGCTCGTACGTAGCTGGCATACGCGATGCTCTATCTCGGGGCATGAAAGCCCTCATCATCGCTAGCCTGATGGCACTCCCTGGCCTCGCGCTCGCCGATCATTCGACGGCACCGCGCGGTCCCGATTTCGTCGCGGCGACGCCGCCGCGCCCCGTCATCGATCGGTCGCTCGCTGCATCGCCCGGCACCAAGCCGATCGCACCGCACGAGCTCGTGATGTTCGGCTTCGATCAGACCGCGCTCGACCCGGCGGCGGTGTCGCAGCTCGACGTGCTCGCGAAGTGGATGAAGCACCACCCCGATCAGAACGTCGTGATCGAAGGTCACACGGACCGGATCGGTCCCGCCGAGTATAACGACGCGCTCGGCGCGCGCCGCGCCGTGTCGGTCCGCGCTCACCTCGAGTCGTGGGGCATCCCCAGCGACAGGATCGTCGTAGCCACGTTCGGCGAGCGCGGTGCGCACCACGAGGAGAGCTCGAATGACCGCCGCGTCGTGATCTTCGCGAGCAGCGAGGACCGTCAGACGCTCGCGCACGAGGTGCTAGAGAACACGAGCGCGAACGCCGTCGCGTGGACGGACCGCGGCACGAAGCTGTCGGTACAGAAGTAGCGCGCCCATTTTGGCGTATGATGCGGGGGCTTCTCGTCATGAAGAAGTTCCCCGATTTCGTTCCGCCGACCAAGGTCAGCTACCTCGATCGAGGTCCGACGCTGCACCTCCGCCGCTGCATCCTGCAAGTCGCGGACGATCCGGCGCAGGAGTGGACGTTCGACAAGGAAGAGATCCGGATCGGCTCGATGGACGACAACGATATCGTCCTCTCCGACGACACGGTATCCCGCTACCACTGCCGCATTATCCAGGACGACACCAGCTACGTGCTGATCGACAACACGTCGACGAACGGCACGTTCATCAACAAGGTCCGGGTCCGCGAGGCGTATCTCAAGCCGGGCTGCACGATCGGCGTCGGCCAGAGCCAGCTCAAGTTCAACGCCCGCGAAGAAGAAGTCCAGATCGTGCCGTCGCGCGCCGACCGCTGCGGCGGCCTGATCGGCGGCAACTCGAAGATGCGCGAGATCTACTCGATCATCGAGAAGATCGCGCCGACCGCGACGACGGTCGTGATCGACGGCGAGACCGGCACCGGCAAGGAGGTCGTCGCGCAGGCGATCCACTCCCTGTCACCGCGCTCGCGTAACGAGCTCGTCGTGTTCGATTGCGGCGCGGTGCCGCCGAACCTGATCGAGAGCGAGCTGTTCGGTCACGAGAAGGGCAGCTTCACCGGCGCGGTGATGAGCCGCGAGGGCCTGTTCGAGATGGCCGACGGCGGCACGCTGTTCCTCGACGAGCTCGGCGAGCTGCCGCTCGACCTCCAGCCGAAGCTCTTGCGCGCGCTCGAGCAGCGCGAGGTCCGCCGGGTCGGTGGTGCGAAGTCGCAGAAGGTCGACGTCCGGATCATCGCGGCGACGAACCGCAACCTCGAGGACGAGGTCCGCGCCGGCCGGTTCCGCCAGGATCTATTTTATCGGTTGAGCGTGGTCCGGCTACACCTGCCGTCGCTGCACGCGCGCGCGGACGACATCCCCGTACTGGTCCAGCACTTCCTCGATCACGGCGTGTACAACCGCAATCCGAACGGCACCCAGCGCGTGCGTGCGATCGCGAAGGACGCGATGCAGGCGCTGCAGAACTATCCGTGGCCGGGCAACGTGCGCGAGCTCGTCAACGTCGTCGAGCGAGCAGTGAGCTTCTGCGAACGTGGCACGATCGACGCGAGCGATCTGCCGGACTACATCCGCACCGCGAAGGCGGCGCCTCCCAAAGATGCCGCACCCATGCTCAAGCGCGCGTCGAGCGTGCCCGCAGCGGCGAGCCTCGCCGCGCAACCGCCACCGACGCCCGAGGAGCTGCTCGCGGTCGGCATCACGTTCAAGGACGCGAAGGAGCGCTGGGTCACGACGTTCGAGCGCGACTACATCTTGCAGATGCTGCGCCGGAACAACGGCAACATCTCGCACGCCGCGCGGCACGCCGATATCGATCGCAAGTACTTCCGCAAGCTGATGAAGAAGTACGACATCGAGGCCGCGGGCAGCGATGACGGCGATGACGCCGCGGAGTAACGGCGACGCCGACCCCGATCTCGAGGCCGATGTCGTCGACTTCGGCGAGCGCTCGCACCTCGATGCCGACGGCAAGCCGCGGATCGTCGAGCGTCACCTGATCGTTCCGGCCGAGCTCGCAGGACTGCGCCTCGATCACTTCGTGAAGACCCAGATCCAGCGGCTATCGCGCACGAAGATCCAGCTCGTCATCGATACCCAGCTGCGCCGCGCCGACGGCTACGCGCCGAAACCCGCGACGAAGGTCGCCGAGGGCGAGCATTACATCATCCGCCGCGAGGCGAAGCCCGAGCCCGCGTGCCCGCGCACGTTCGGCGTCATCCACGAGGATCGCCGGCTCCTGATCATCGACAAGCCCGCCGGCCTGCCGGTCCATGCATCGGCGAAGTTCTACTTCAACACGCTCGCGCGCGTGCTGTCCGAGCGCTATCCAACCGAGCCCGAGCTCCAGCTCTGTCATCGCCTCGATCGCGAGACCTCCGGCTGTGTCGTGATCGCTCGCGATCGCGAGGCCGCCGCGTACGTCAAGAAGGCGATCAGCGACAAGGGCCGTACGACGAAACAGTACCTCGCGGTGGTGATCGGCCAACCGCCGTGGGACACCGAGCACACGCTCGACGCATCTCTCAGGATCTCCGACGAGACCGACGGCACGAAGCTCGCGACGGTGAAGGTGCTCGTGGATCCAAACGGCATGCAAGCGGTCACGCGCGTCCAGGTCGAGCGCCGCAGCGGGCCGTATGCACTCGTCCGCTGCACGCTCGTCACCGGGCGCCAGCACCAGATCCGGGTCCATCTGGCGCACGCCGGCTTCCCGATCGTCGGCGACAAGATCTACGCGCACGGCGACGACGCGTTCATCGAGTACTGCGACGAGGGCCTCACGCCCGAGCTCGCCGAGCTGTTCGTGTTGCCTCGCCACGCGCTGCACGCGGCGCGGATCACGGTTCCTCATCCAGAGGGTGGAACCGTGACCGGTGAGGCACCTCTCCCGGCCGATATGGCCGGGCTGCTGTAGCAAGCGCGCCATGCTTCGCGTCGCAAAAACTACACCTTGAGCCGCGTGCGCGAATCGGCTTAGATGGAGCCATGCGGTGCAATGTGGCGGGTAGCGTGATGGTGCTGGCGTGCTTCGCGGCGTGTCTGCCGACGGCTCGCGACGCGTACAAGAGCGATGTCGATCGCACCCTGCTCGTCGCGCCGACGCCAGATCGTCAGATCGCTGCTGTCGGCCCGCTCGCTCCACATCCTTGGAAGGTCGGACAGTGGGCGACGTATCGCACGCCGGACCCCGGTTACGAGACGCTCAGCGTGGTCGCGATCGACACGTGCGGCACATGGCTCTCCTTCGAACAGGCGACGTATTCGTTCCACACGCGGTGGCTGATCTGCATGCGTGCACCTGGCTCGGATCAAACGCCAAATCCCGTCGATCTGGTTCAGCTGGTTATCGTGAAGGCCGACGACGGAACGCCCGCGCTCCTCGACTTCCGTGCGAGTGGCGACAAGCTTGTCTCTGCGGTCCGCGGATCCCAGACCTTTTCGCGGATCGTCGGGCATTTGATGCCGGCGGCTGGCAAGGAGACACGTCACTGCACGAGACGATCGACGTGCCAGCCGGCCACTTCGCGATGACGGTTCGGTCGACGGAAGTGCTGAATGGGATCATTCTCACGAACTGGACCCACCCCGACGTGCCATTCGACGGAAGAGTGTGGACGAAGACGGCCGACGGCAGGAGTTACCCGCTCGTGGCATATGGCGAGAACGGTGCACCCAGCATCGTGCCCGAGCTTGCCGCTCCCGATGCAGTACCGGCGAACGTCGCGCAGCGGAACAGGCGCCCCAAATATCGCGACTTCCTCGGCGTCGGTGCCATGTCTAGCTGGTTCACGGGCCTCGCGGGCGAGAGCTCGAGCACCGCGGATGGCTTCGAGGTTCGCGACGGCGTCGCCATGACCTCGAGCCTCGATTTCGTCGGCCAGGTTGCGTGGAGCTCGCTCCATCACTACACGCCGGATCCCAGCACGAGCGAGACCACGTCGCGATTCGCCTTCGGCTTTCAGTGGCGACCGTTCGCGAAAGACGCGCGACCTCGCGATCGGTTCAGCCTCGAGAACTTCTACGTGCTCGCGGATCTCGGCTACGCCCGGCTCGATCGCGGCATGGGAGATACCCGCGACGAGGTCACGAGCGGCTTCGCTGCGGGAGCCGGTGCCGGCTGGACGTTGCACCTGACGCGCGGCCTTGGCGTTGGCGTCGAGGTCAGTGACCACGCGCTGTTCTTCACGAACGACGACATCACGGCGCACGACCTCACGGCGACCGTGCTCGCGGACGTCTTTCCCTGGTGGTGACTACTGCCAGCGCCAGTCTGCGTGGCTCGCCACCAACCACGGCGTTCCATCGGGCGTCGTCGCCACCGCGTAGACCGGATCGCCGTCGAGCGTGCCGGTGAACGGCAGCAGCGTCGGCTCGTCATCCTTGTAATAGCCGAGCTTCGCTTCGCCGACGCCGTCGACGTTCACCGCGTCCAACGTGATCTTGTTCGGCTCGTACGGGCCGACCATCGTCCGGAACGTCCCATCGGCATCGAGCTCGCCGAGCACCGCGATCGGATGCGGCACGAACTGCGCGGGCGCGGGATAAGCGGGCGCTTCGAACATCGTCACGTACAGCCGCACGCGTTGAAATTTCTCGCCCGGATAGCGCCGCTCGGCTTGGTTCCACATCGCGGTCATCCGCTTGTGCAACTTGTCCGGATCGCGCTCCACCCACATCCCGCGATTGGCGTGATCGAACCAGCGCTGGGTTGGCAGATCGATCGGCGGGTCCGCGACCACGTCGAAGTGATCGCCGACGACGATGTAGTTCGAGTGCCCGCCATATGGCGACTTCGCGAGCACGGTCGAGAACATCGGGAAGCCCGAGAACGGATACGTGTTGATCCGCTGATCGAGCCCGGGTACGAGCGCGGTCAGGACGTCGTAGACGACGAACACCACGACGTAGCTCCGCGCGCTGCGCGGCGGCGTCCACCCGGGCGGTGGCTCGGACTCCACTACCCGCTTGCGCAAGAGCCAGTCCCAATCGATGAACACCGCGTACAGCGGCAGCCACCACGGGTTCCACAGATCGACGACCAGGCCGAGCGCGATCGTCTCGACGACGAAGAACAACCCGAACAGCGCGCGCCACACGGGATGGCGCACGAGGAAGCACGCGGCGAGCGGCGCGGCCTGCGAGATCAAGTTCAACACCGCGACGGTGCGGTACTTCCACGGATCGTCGATCAACCACGCGACGAGCGAAGGCCGCGGCAGGCCCGCGAGATCGAACTTCACCATCAGCTGGTGGCGTAGGTTGTCGGACAGCGCCCAGCGCAGCGTGAAGTGACCGTGCATGATCTTGTGGAACGCCGCGCACGCGAACATCACGGCGACCGCGAGCTGGACGAGCCGCAGCGACCACTGATACGCGCGCGGCCGATCGAACAGCGGCTGGCCGTGCAGGCGGAGGATCAGCGCGTCGAGCGACAGCACGTCGCCGGAGTGACTGCCGAGGAACGCGCACTGCGCGAGGAGCACGACGTTGTACTGGTGCGACCACGTCGAGCTGCTCGCGTACGACAGCGCCGCGAGCGCGACGGCCGAACCGAAGCTCGCCGCGGTCGCGATCCGCGTGCGCAATCCGAGCAGCATCGCGCTCGTCGTGATCCACGCGGTCGCCCACAATGCCTGGACGACGACGTGTGGCGGCGCGGTGTGCCCGAGCAGCATCCAGATCCCGACCGGCCTGTACAAAGTGTGCGCACCCGGAACGTCGCCGGTCGAGACATCGTGGTCGAGGCGCGCGAGTGTGAGGAGGATCGCACTCGCGATCGCGATGCGCACGATCGCGGCGGCATAGCGACCACCCTCCGCAAACCAGTAGCGCTGCCAGCGAGTCACGCGCCTACGTTACACGCACTGGTGTAGGGTGATCGCATGAGGATCGCCTCCACGGTGACGGTGCTCGTGTTGATCGCAGCGGGTTGTGGGAGCAAGTCACCGGGGACGGGCGATGACGGTGGCAGCGGCGGCGACGGCGGCATGAACGGCAGCAGTGACGGCGGCGATCACGGCGGTCAAACGCCGACGAACGTGACGCTGACGATGCACCACCAGCCGCACAACGCGACCCAGTTCTCGTATCTCGTCGCATATCAGGATGGCTCGGGCCCGTGGGCACTCGCGCCGGCGCCGAATGGCGAGACGTACACGCTGCCGATCTATGCACCGGTCTATGCGGTCGCGTGGACGTGCATCGCCGCGGGTCTGCAACCGAACAGCACGCTGCGCCAGGTCTCGGAGCTCCAGTTCGCGGTCTCGGAGCGGACGGCGCTCACCGTCGAGGTCCCGCCGCGCTGCAGCGATGCGTACCCGACCGCGAGCCTCCACGGCACGATCGCGAACACCGGGATCGCGACGACGTACACCGTGAAGTGGGGTGATCGCACCGCGACGGCGAACCAGCAGGATCAGTTCGCGATGCAGGTTCCGCTCGGCACGCACGATCTGATCGTGCTGACCGGCAGCTCGTTCAGCACGAGCGGCGAGATCGTCGCCACGGATGCGATCGTCCAGCGCAACGTCACGGTCAGCGCCGCGACCCAGGTCGATGTCGATGGCAGCGACGAGGAACCGGTCCAGTCGTTCGCGGTCAACAACATGTTCACGGGCTCGACGTCGACGACGCTCTACGCGAACGGCACCGTCGCCGCACTCGTCATCGATTCGTCGTTTTCCTACGAGAACGAATCGCTCGCCAACGATCAGATGGCCGCTTCCGACGTCTACGACCAGCAGATGACCATGACCTCGATCGGCGCGAGCACGAGCTCGTCGAGCGCGACCGCGACGCCGAGCGACGAGACCTGGGCCGACGTGCCGGCGCTCGGCACCGTGATGGCAACGGCCACGATGGCGCCGAACCCGCGCATCACCTCGACGTGGACGCACTATCCGAACGCGGTCGGCTACACCTTTGGAGCGATCCAGGCGCCGGCGAACAGCACGATCGCCTGGACCGCACAGCTCTCGGCCGGCGTGATCGGCGACCAAGGCACCTACACGATGCCGGACCTGTCGGCACTGCCGGGCTGGAACCCGGCGCTTCAAATGGTCGCAGGCACCCGGATCGGCGGCGGCGTACAGGCGATGACGTCGTCGGGAACCGGAGATTTCCCGGCGCTCGTGCCGCCGACGGTCGGGACGAAGCGGACATTCGCGACCGGTCAATTCAGCGTGATGCCCTAAGAGGTGCTAGACACCGATCGGTGTCGAAGGACCGCGCTGCGCCGTTCTCGAAGAAGCACCGCCGGTACTGGATTCCCGTGACCGGCGGCATGGTCGCGATCGGCATCGTCAACATCCTGATCGGCTTGCACTCGTACAAGGCCCCGGAGAATCCGGCGCGCATGCTGGTGCTCCACGACGCCGCGATCAACGACGCGCACGGCACGGTCGGAAATTCGGAGCTGCCGGCCGACGTGATGCGCGCATTCGCGATCAAGTACCCGCACCTCATCCCGGCGGGTGCGCAGGTCGTGGGGCAGACCTACGTGATCCAGTTTCCGCCGGGGCAGGGCCACGCGCACGCGACGTTCGCGGCCGACGGCTCGTTTATCTCCGAGGACTAGCGGCGCTTCACGACGACGACCACGCCGCCGAGCACGAGTAGGCCGGCGCCGATCGCGACGTAGAGCAGCCACGCGCGTGACGTTGCCGGCCCGGCGCGGCACACCGCATCGGCGGTGACCGTGGACCGCGGGCCCGCATCGAACGTCAGCTCCAACCCATCATCCGACAGCGGCCCGCCCGGTCCCGCGAACCGAAAATCGTGGGTCGGGTCATTGGCCGGACCGACGTGGGCCTTGTCGATCACGATCCCGGGCGCGTCCTCGACCTTGACCTCGGTCTCGCCCGGATGCGGGACTCTGTACCGATCGTGCACTATCAGATGATGCGTGCCGCGCGCGGTTGGCAGGCACGCGTAGCCGATCAGATCGACAGAGAATGACCCGGCGGCGACCTGCGGGCTGCCGAGCCCGACATCGACGCTCGCCCACGGCATCGTCGCGACCTTGCCGTCGACCTCGACCTGGAGCTCGGCGGCGACCTGGCCCGCGATCGCGACGCCAAACGCATGGCCCTCGGCCTCGGTGAGCTGACCGTCGTGGTTGGTATCGATGTCGCGGCGCGCGATCGCCCCGGGGACCTCGCCGAAGAACACGGTGTACGCGAGCCGGACCCGGTCACCGAAGGGAGTGACCTTCAAGTAGCGGTTGTTGTCATCGACCGACGGCGCGACGTGAGCGGCCGCGGTGGCTGTGATCACGACCACAAGTGAAGCGGCCACGAAGCCAGCTATTGACGTTTTCAGATCCGCCGTGGTCAAGTCCCCGTCGAGGGTAGCCCATGAAGAAGCTTTTGCTTGGACTCGTTGCGGCGTCTTTGGGCGCTGCCTGTGGTGGCGATAGCAGCGGCGGCAAGCAGCTGTTCACACCGAAACCCGAGTGCATGGGGGATCCGGTCACACCGTACGCGGGCACGATGCCTCAAGTGATCTCGGCGCTCGCGATCGGCAGCGTCCAGGACGGCTTCGATCTCGACGGCGACGGCAAGCCCGACAACAAGCTGTCGGCGGTGGGAAGCCTCGCGCAGAGCGCGATCGATAGCTCGATGAAGAACTACGAGATCATCATTCCGCTCGAGTACTTCGACCTGCCCGCCATCGCGGCCGACACGTGCGTGAAGTTCGCGATCTACTACGGCAACTACGACGTCGACGCGGACGGCGACGGTAAGCGCCCCGGGATCTCCGGCGGCGACTGCGACGACACGGCGACCGGTTCGGGCAACTTCCCCGGCGCGACCGAGATCGTCGGCGACGGCATCGACAACGACTGCGACGGCCTCGCCGACGAGGACGGCCAGAACGTGCCGAGCACGAACACCGACGACGCCGATCACGACGGCCAGACGATCGCCCAAGGTGACTGCAACGATCACGACGCGACGATCTACAAGGGCGCGCCGGAGATCTGCGGCGACGGCAAGGACAACGATTGCGACGGCGTCGCCGATCGCTCGCAGGACGCGCAGGGCAACGTCACCGCGTGCAGCCCGTTCGATCTCGCGCACCCGGTCGACATCAAGCTCGATCCGCTGTCGTTCATCGGCTCGGCGCCGGCGATCTCGTTCACGAGCGGCACGATCGACAGCTCGCTGAAGCTCGTCGCCGGCCCATCGCTGTTCAGCGTCAACATTCCGGTCACGAGCGGCATCACGCTCGATCTCAAGATCAGCGGCGCGACGATCGAGGGCACGATCAACCCGGATGGCTCGATCACGAACGGCAGGCTCGGCGGCGTGATCGATGCGAAGACCGCCGACACGATCCGCGGCCTCAACGTCGCCCAGATCGGTCTGACGCCGGACAAGTCGCTGCTCGACGCGGTGTTCGCGAACCTGCTCGGCCCGCTGCTCGCGCTACCGAAGGCGAGCGCCGACGTCCTGAAGAAGTTCCCGGGCGCGAACTGTCGCACGCCCGACATCGATGTCGACGGCGACGGTCTCGAGGCGTTCTGCGACTCGAACCCGAACGACGACAACAAGGCGGTCGATATCTGCATCGACGGCGATGGAACGGTCGTGATGGACACGCTCAACGCGGATGGCAGCGTCGCCGTCCAATGCACCGAGGCGATGAAGGACGGCAAGCCGCGCTTCGTCGACGGCATCTCGGTCGAGCTGAACTTCGCCACGGCCCCGGTAAAGTCGCTGAAGCCCTGAGCTGTACGGCGCCGTGCAGTCGTTGATCCTCGCGAGCGCGTCGCCTCGGCGGCGCGAGCTGCTCGAGCGGGTCGGCGTGGTGATCGAGGTCGTCCCCGCCGGCGTCGACGAGACGCCGCACACCGGTGAAGATCCGGAGGCGTACGTCGCGCGAATCGCGGCGGCCAAAGCGGCTGCGATCGCGACGACCTATCCAGGCCGCTGGGTGCTCGCCGCCGATACGACCGTGACGATCGACGGCCAGATCCTCGGCAAGGCCGAGACCGGTGAGGATGCGGCGGCAATGCTGCGCCTGCTCTCGGGGCGTACCCATCAGGTGATCACGGGCTTCGCGATCGCGGGGACCCGCGCGATCGTCGAGACCGTTACGAGTGACGTCGACGTGATTCCGCTCGATGCCAGCGCGATCGCCGACTACGTCGCGTGCAACGAGTGGCGTGGCAAAGCCGGCGCGTACGCGATCCAGGGCATCGCCGCGGCGTTCGTGCGGGGCGTGCGCGGCTCGGTGACGAACATCATCGGCCTGCCGCTCGTCGAGGTGCTCGAGGCGCTGCGTGCGGTCGGTGCTCCGGGCGCGAACCTCGCGGCGGGCGTGGCGTCATGAGCGGTGGCACCATCGCGGAGCGGTGGGCGGAAGTTCGCGCGCACGTCGCGGCCGCGTGCGAGCGCGCCGGTCGTGCGCCGAGCGATGTCACGATCGTCGCGGTGTCGAAGACGCATCCCGCGGGCGCGATCCGCGAAGCAGCGGCCGCCGGCGCGACCGACTTCGGCGAGAACTACGCGCAGGAGCTCGCGACCAAGCAAGCGGAGCTGGCCGGCGCCCCGGGCATGCCGTTGCGCTGGCACTACATCGGCCGGCTGCAGCGCAACAAGGCCAAGCTCGTCGCGGGCAAGGTCGCGCTCGTTCACGCGGTCGATTCCGAAGAGCTCGCCGGCGAGCTCGCGAAGCGCGCCGCACAGCTCCAGCCGATCCTCCTCTCGGTCAACCTGGGAGGCGAATCGACCAAGGGCGGCGTGACCGCACAGACCGCGCCTGCGCTCGCCGCGCGGATCGCGACCTTGGCGAACGTCCGGCTCGACGGCTTGATGACGATGCCGCCTCCGAGTGACGACCCCGAGGCGAGCCGGCCGGTATTCGACGCGCTACGGGAGCTCCGCGATCGGATCGCGGGCGAGCTCGGCCGGCCGCTGCCCGTACTGTCGATGGGGATGAGCGGCGACTACGAGGTCGCGATCCAGTGTGGCGCGACGCACGTGCGAATCGGCACCGCGATTTTTGGTAGCCGACCGGTTATGATCGAGGGATGAGGCGGCTCGCGATCGCGTGCGTGGTGCTCGCCGCTTGCTCGCACATCTTTGGGCTCGACGGCGTCCCCGCCGACGATCGCGACGGCGATCACTGGCCCGATGCGATCGACAACTGCCCGAACGACTTCAACCCGGACCAATCCGATGTCGACGGTAACGGCGTTGGCGATCGCTGCCAGCTCTGCGAGTCGCCGAGCGGCCTCGACGACGACGGCGACGGGATCCCGAACGAGTGCGACGGTTGCGACGATCGACTTCCCGACAACAACCACGATGGCGTCCCCGATGCATGCGAGCACCTCAACGACGCCGGAATGATCGTGATCCCGACGCCTGACGCGGCGTGTCCGCTGTGCGCACCGTGCCCGCTCGGGCCGCCGCACGACGAGGACCACGACACGATCGCGGACGCTTGTGACGACTGCCCGATCGTCATCAACGGGGCCGTCGGACCGGGGACCGGGGACAACGATGGCGACGGCGTCGGCGATCTATGCGACGTCTCGGCCGATCCGAGCCACCAGATCTTCGATGCGTTCGCCGAGCCGAATCAGTCCTGGTTCCAGACCGGCGAGTGGACGGTCGGAAACGACGAGCTCCACGTCGCGTTCGGGAACCTGCCGAAGTATCGCCAGCTCGGTTCGGGCAAGAGCCACTTCGCGGTCCGTACCAGGATGATCGCCGTCGGCAGCTTGATCGGTGTGGCATACGCGGGCGTGATCGCCACGCTTGGGGGAAACCTCGATAGCACCAACTACGACGAGCAATTGCGATGCGGCACGCAGGCGGGCGAGTCGACGACCAATACGGCGCTGGTGCTCGAGCAGCTCATCCCGCAGAAGCCGACCATGACGATCACGATGCTGTTGCCGAGCGCGCCGCACTATCGCGTCCAGCTCGAGTACGAGGTCAAGGCCGCCGCGATTCGCTGCTCCGCGGTCCCCGACGATGGATCCGGCACACCGGTCGAGATCGATGCCCCGGAGGGCAATCCGTCGACCGCGAACTGGACGACCGGCCTGTTCGGCGCGCCGGGCTTCGGACTCGCGACCTTCGAGTACTACGATGTCGTGACGGACGATTAGCGACGCCTAGAATCGGCCGATCGCCGACACCGCAGCGTGATCGGCGGCGATGTCCACCGCGACGTGCGCAGGCGCGCTCCACCACAAGTACGCGCCGGTGGCTGCGATCACGACGCCGGCGATGCCAACGACATCCGCCGCGTCGGCCCAGCGATTCGCGGTGCGCAGCTTCGCGCTGCCGGACGCGCTGCAGTGATGGGTGACGCTTCCGAGGTGCATCGGATCGGTGAGCGTGTAGCAAGGCTTGTTCGGATCGATGGCATCGGTGCCATCGCGCGACGCGTCGGGGAACTGGCTCCAGTACAGATGGTCGGCGTAGATCCCGAAGCCGATGCCGACACCCGCGATCGCCGCGCCGCCGGCGACGCCCAGCTTGCCGATCACCGCGCGGTTGCTGGTCTCGACGACCACGGTCTGCGCGCCTTGCAGCGCCGGCACGACCACCTTCGCGTGCTGGCTCTCGACGACGGTCACCTTGATCTCGTACGGCAGCTTGTCGGGCGCGGCGACGACGATCGAGCGCGTGCCCGGATCGACCGTGAGGTCGGCGAGCTGGCTGCGCGCGAGCACGAGGTCATCGACCAGGACGCGGGTCGTCGAGGGGACGCCAGGCGGCAACACGATCTCGAGGTGCGGCACCCGCGGCGCGAGCAGGGCGAGCTTGCGCTCGGCGGCTTCGCGGTGCTCGGTCAGGCCCTGATCGCCGGCGCGATCGCGCGCCTCGGCGTAGAACCGCATCGCGGTCGCGATCTCGCCACCTTCTTCATTGCACAGGCCGACGTTCAGCATCGTGCCGACCGCGCGCGGGTCCTTGCGCAGGCTGAGATCGAACAGCTTGCAGGCCTCGACCCGGTCACCCTTGGTCAGGAGGTCGCGCGCCTGATCGAACAGCCGGTCGGCCTCGGCCTTGTCCTCCGCTCGCGGCCCCGCAGCCGCGCTCGCACAAGTCATGGCGATGACTGCGGAGATCCCGAGCCTCACGTCACCAAGGCTAACATTTGGGGACTGTCACAGGGCGGTAGTACCGTCCAGCCGTGCGAATCCTGGGACTCGATCCGGGTAGCCGATATTGCGGCTACGGCGTCATCGACGACGAGGGGGGCCAGCTGCGCTATGTCGAGTGCGGCGTGCTGAGCGCACCGGAGGCGCAACCGATGGAGGCGCGGCTCGGCGAGATCGCGCGCGGCCTGCGCGAGGTGATCGACGAGCTCGCGCCCCAGATCGTCGCGGTCGAGGACGTGTTCACGCACCAGAACCCGCGCAGCGCGCTCGCGCTTGCCCAGGCGCGCGGCATGGCGCTCGCGGTCGTGGGCCTGTGCAAGCTGCGCGTTGCATCGTATGCACCCGCGGTCGTGAAGAAATCGGTCACCGGCGCGGGCGGCGCTGACAAGGGCCAGGTCGCGCGCATGGTCCAGGTGTTGATCGGGCTGCGCACGTTGCCGCGAGCGGACGCCACAGATGCGCTCGCGGTCGCGATCACGCACGGCCGGACCACGACGCCATCGGCGGCGAAGCTGGTCAGCGCCGTGAGGGCGGCCCGCCGATGAGCCGGACGGAGATGAGATGATCGCGCGGCTCGACGGCACGTTGATCGAGCGCGATCCGCCGCACGTCACGGTCGATTGCCATGGCGTCGGCTACGACGTGATCGTCTCGGCGTACACGCTCGCGAGCCTGCCCGCGGATGGCGAGCGGGTCACGCTGCGGATCTTCACGCACGCGACCGAGACCAAGGTCTCGCTGTTCGGGTTCTTCGAGGCGCCGGAGCGCGCGCTGTTCGACCTCTTGATCACGGTCAAGAACGTCGGGCCGTCGACCGCGATCGCGATCCTGTCGGGTTCGAGCCCACGCGACATGGCGGCGCTGATCGCGCGCGAGGATGTCGCCGGTCTCACCCGGATCAAAGGCGTCGGCAAGAAGACCGCCGAGCTCCTCGT
The DNA here is from genome assembly GCA_040004535.1 of Deltaproteobacteria bacterium. Taxonomy (GTDB): domain Bacteria; phylum Myxococcota_A; class Polyangia; order Haliangiales; family Haliangiaceae; genus JABFXX01. The sequence goes on along the minus strand of JBDUAS010000039.1, from coordinate 20,064 downwards.
CGTCGAGCTCCACGAGAAGTGCGAAGAGCTGATGCTGCGCTGGGAGGCCGACGGGAATCTCGGGATGCCAGGCGTCGCGCGCAGCGTCCGCAAGGGCAAGTCCACGGGCCATCCGATGGTCGACGAGGTTCGGGTCGCGCTCGTCGGCATGGGCTGGAGCCCGAACGAGGCCGAGTCCGCGACGGTCGATCTCGCGGTCACCGCGGAGGCGACGATCGAAGCACTGCTCCGTCAGGCGCTGCGGAGCATGCCGAGGTAGCGATGGCGCGCAAGAAGCATATCGATCCGCCCGAGCCGCCTCCGGAAGGCGAGAGCGAGGTCGCACCCGCCGAGCGCAACACCGAGCGCGCGTGGCAAGCGGCGCTCCGGCCGCGCACGTTCACCGAGTACATCGGCCAGCGCGAGCTGATCGACAACCTGCGCGTCGCGGTCCACGCCGCGAAGCAGGGCAAGTGGGTGCTCGATCACTTCCTGTTCGCGGGTCCGCCTGGCCTCGGCAAGACCACGCTCGCGAACGTGATCGCGAACGAGATGGGCGTCAACCTCCACGTCAGCTCGGGTCCTGCGATCGATCACAAGGGCAAGCTCGCCGCGCTGCTCACCGATCTCGAAGAGGGCGACGCCCTGTTCATCGACGAGATCCACCGGCTCCACCCGGTGATCGAGGAGAACCTCTATCCGGCGATGGAGGACTTCCGGTTCGACATCTTCATCGGCGACGGCCCGCACGCCAAGGCGATGACGATGCAGCTGCCGCGGTTCACGCTGCTCGGCGCGACCACCCGCATGGGCCTGCTGTCGGCGCCGCTCCTCGATCGATTCGGCTTTCACTGGCAGCTCCGCTACTACGACCTGCCGGACATGGAAGCGATCGTGAAGCGCTCGGCGCGCTTGATCGAGATCGAGATCGACGGCGATGGCGCGCGCGAGATTGCACGCCGGTCGCGCGGCACGCCGCGGATCGCGAATCGCCTGCTGCGCCGCGTCCGCGACTTTGCATCTGTCGAGCGCGATGGTTCGATCGACGGCGACATCGCCGCCTCCTCGCTCGACCGGCTCGCCGTCGATCACACCGGCCTCGACAGCCTCGATCGCGCCTATCTGTCGGTGATCTGCGAGCGGTTCGACGGCGGTCCGGTCGGGATCGAGGCGGTCGCGGCGTCGTTGTCCGAAGAGCGCGGCACGCTCGAAGACGTCGTCGAGCCGTTCCTGCTCCAGGTCGGCTTCATCGCACGTACGCCGCGGGGTCGGGTCGCGACCGCGGCCGGGTTCCAGCACCTGGGCCTTATCCCGCCGATGAAGGCGCCGACCGGCGGTGCGGGCAACCAGGGCCGCCTGTTCTAGTAGTTATCCTCGAGGATCTCGGTGAAGAGATCCTCGCGGGCGGCGTACGCGCGAAATCCGAAGCGCTCGCGTGCGGCCTCGAACCAGCGCGGTTCGTCGTCGGCAAATCCGATCGCGCTGACGATCAGCGACCAGCTGCCGAGCAGCGCCTTCGAAGCCTCGCGGATCGACAGCAGCACCGGCAGCATGCTGCGGAACGCATCGATCACGGCGGGCGAGGCGACGCCGTTCTCGCCGAGTGCGACGATCGCGATCCGCACGAGCGCCTTGACGAGCGCGTGACGGTCGGGCGTCTCGGGATCCGCGGCGATCGCGACGAGCGCCGGCACCGCATAGACCGTGCCCTCGTACAGCGTGTCCTGGTGGCAGAGCGCGCTCATCACCCAGCCGTCGATCGCATCACTGCGAACGGTGAGATCCGGCGACCACAGCTTCGCCAACCTCTCGTACGCATCGCGTAACAGCCCGTACGCGCCGCGCCGTTCGATCAGCTCGACGCGATGCGCGTAGGCGAGGGCTTCCTCGCACGTCGGGCCCGGAAATCCGGTGGCCGCCTCGACACTCGGCGCCGACCAGCTAAACAGCGCCGGCTCGGCGAGGAACAGCTCGCCGTCCTCGATCGGCGCGTCCTCGACGCGATGGCTTGCCGGCGCGCGATGCGCGACCGTGGTGCTGCCGTTCGCGAGCTCGACCGTTGCCCAGCCGCATGGCGGCCACAACCGGTCGCGCACCCGCACCGGCTCGGGCCCGACGGAGACGCGGAGCGTGCCGGTGTCGGTCACGATCGTCAGCGGATCGAACCGCCCCCGTCGTGCCGGTGCGGTGAGCTCGGGCTCGCGCGCGACGAGGTGGGTCTCGATCGCCCACTGCACGCGATCGAACACGAGAGCGCGCGCGATGTCGGCCCACGCGGCGACCAGCAGCGCGGGCGAGCGCACGAACACGACGAAGCCGGGCTCGATGTAGAGCGGCCGGCGGTCGAGCTCACCGCCGACTCCGCCTTTCACCGGATCGTGCAGATCGAGCGGTTTGGGAACGGAGACCGAGCGGATGCGGCGGCTTGTTCGATCGAGTACGTGGATCGCCGTCGGCGTGATCGCGGTGACCCGATCGTCATCGCCGATCGTGAGCGCGCTGTGCGGGACGTGGATGGACAGTGGCGTGAGCTGACCGTTGTCGAGCCAGGTCGTGTATTGCCGCCATGGATCGTCGTCGCGGCCGAGCGCGTGGCCGTTCGTGAAGCCGAACGGTGCGGTCGGTTGGTGGAGCAGCTCCGAATTCGCGACTGCCTCGCGTGCCTCGACCCGCGTGCCGGCCTCGAGCGAGAACCCGATCGCGCGGCCATCGCTCTCGATCCGCAGCGTGCCGGCCGCGGCTGGGAAGACCTGCGCGAGCTTCGGGAAGCCGACGACGAGCTCGAGCGCCGCGATGGTCTCCACGGCACGAGCATACGACTAGAACCGGCCAGTCGATCCGCTAGACGCTGAGCTCGGCCGGCACCGCGTCGGAGAGCAGGTCGCCGTGCGGCAACCGCCACCACGTCCACGCCGCGAACACCGCGCAGCCGGCGATCATCGCGTCGAGCGCGGTGAAGTGGCCGACCCAGATCGACTGACCGATCGCACCGGCGACGCTGATCGCACACGCGACCGCGACGAACCCGTGGCGGACCCGGCGGCGCAGGAACTCGCCGGCCCCGAACTGGATCGCGGCGAGTAAGCCGAACACCAGCGCGATCACCTTCGCGTATGTCGCGGTGTGATTCGCGCTCGCGGTCAGCGCCTCGTCGAGCTTCGCGTCGCCGACCGCACCGAACAGGTTGCCCGTGAACAGTGCCACCGCCGCGATCACGCCGTTCATCATCGCGCAGAAGCCGAGCGCGAACGAGCCGAGGACGGCGAGCACCTTCGTGGTGAGGTCGGTCATGCCGCTTGGAGCCGCGGGCGAGCGTCCAGTCGCACGAAATCGTTCTGACCGGCGCTCGCTACGGATGCTGCGCGAGCCACTCGGCCATGACCTGGCGGCGCTCGGCGAGCGGGTGCTCGGCCTGGGCCTGAAGCGCGATCTGGCGGGCGCGCGGCCGGTCCTGCTTCGCTTCCCACATCGCGCGGGCGAGCACGTACCGCGCGTCGGCGAGCTCGAGCGGATCGGCGGTCGGGCCACGCACCGTGACCGCGGCGATCGCGCGCTGCGCTTGCGGGATGCAGTCGGCGGGCTTGCCCATCGCGATCTCGACCTCGCACAGATCGCTGAGCGCCCCTGCGAGCCGCTGCTCGCCATCGGCGCCGGCCTTCTCGATGATCGCGACCGCGCGCTGGGCGGCGACCAGCGCCTCGGGCAACTTGTTCATCGCGCCGTACGCGACCGAGCGATCGCGCTCCGGCCCCGCGACCGACAGTGCGTCGGGACCGTCGGAGGCGGCGAGGATGTCGCGCGCGAGCGTCGCGGCGGTCAGCGCGTCGTCCCAGCGCTGCTCCATGAGTGCGAGCGTGAACAGACTGCCTTGGACCGACGCGCGTGCCGGATGAACCGGACCGAACACGCGCGCGAACGTGGCATCGGCATCGTCGAGCAGGCGGCGCGCTTCGGCGTTCTGCTGGCATTCGAGGAGCACCTGGGCGAGCGTCATCTTCGCGCCCGCGGTCGTCGGATGATCCGGACCGAGAGTGGCGAGCGTGATGTCGAGCGTGTGGCGCGCGGCGACCAGCGCATCGGGGTTGCGACCGGCGGCGAGCAGGATCTGCGACAGCGTGCCGTACGCGCGCGCGACGTTCGGGTTGTTCGTACCGTATGCGCGATCGAACCGCTCGATCGCGTTGTTCATCGAGTGCGCGGCCTCGGTGAACTTGGTCTCGTCCATGTAGACCTGACCCTCCGTGAATGCGAGCCGGGCCTCGATCGCCGCGTTGCCGCCGATCCGGGCGAGCTTCGCGCGGGCGAGCGCGAGCTGGTGGTGAGCGAGCGGATGGTCGTGGGTCTCGGTGCCGGAGACCTGCGCGAGCTGATCGAGCATCGCGGCGGCGTCGGTATCGCGGCCCTGCGCTTCGGCGAGTGCCTCGGCGTCGTCGAGCATGGTCAGCGCGACCTTCGGATCTAGCTCGCTCTCGATCTGCGCGAGGTCCATCAGCACGTCGAGCTCGAGACCTTGATCCTTGCGCGCGCGCGCCTCGGCGAGGAACGGCGTGCCGAGTGCCGCGCCGCCGCGGTAGTCGCCGGTATCGAGCGCGGCCTTGAGCTTCGCGAGCCGTTCGAGGTCGGCCGGGGCATGCGCCTGGGTCGTGATCACCGACGCATCGCTGCACGGGCTCGGATCGTAGAGCGCCCACGCGGCGTCGGGACCGCGGGTCAGGATCCCGGCATCGGCACGGGTCAGCGATGTGACCACGGCGTTCAGCTCGTCGTGACGCTTCGCGAGACAAGTCGTACGCGCGGCGTGGATCCGCTCGGGCTGATCGCGGTCGCTACAGGTCGCGCGCGCTTGATCGGAGAGCGCGTTCGCGTAGCGATCGAACGTCCCCGCGGTGCGCTCGAACGCCTCGGCCGCGAGCGGCTTGCCGGTCGCGACAAAGCTCGCGGCGAGCGCGACCCGCGCGGGTGCGCTCCACGCCGCGTGGATCTGGTTCGCGGCGAGCTCGCAGCTGGCGGCGCGCTGGCGCGCGGTGATCGTCGCGAATACGGCGTACGCACCGCCGGCGACGGCGAGCGCGGCGGCCGCGGTCGCGATCACGTTGCGCGTCGTCCGCGGCGTCGCAGCCGCGCGCAGCTCGGCGAGCAACGAGGTCATGTCGGGGAACCGCGCGGTCGGATCGGTCTCGAGCCCGCGCTCGATGACCTTGCGCACGCGATCGGGCACCGGCGAGCTAGGCCGCTCGAGCTCGTGCTTCGTGATCGCTTCGTGGAGCGATGACAGCGTCGTGCCGGAGAACGGCCGCGCGCCGTAGAGCGCTTCCCATGCGACGACACAGAACGCGAATTGATCGCAGCGCGCGCGAACTTCGCCACCGTCGATCTGCTCGGGCGCCATGTACGCCGGCGTACCGGCGAGCCCTTGCGTGACGGTCTGCGCGACCGCGAGCACGTCCTTGGCCTTCGAGGGCGCTGGCGGCCGGCTGATCGTGTGCGTGCGCGCGAGACCGAAGTCACCGACGCGCGGGCGGCCATCTTCGCCGACGAGCACGTTCTCGGGCTTGAAGTCGCGGTGGACGATTCCCGCGGCGTGCGCGGCGGCGAGGCCACGGCCGGCCTCGACGAGCATCGCGAGGATCTCGCGCCAGGTTCGCGGCGCGGCGGCGAGCCACGTGCGCAGCGTGCCGCCCTTGACGTACTCCATCGCCACGAACACGCGCTCGTCGTAGGTCGAGACCTCGAACACGTTGACGACGTTCGGGTGGGCGAGCTTCGCCATCGCGAACGCCTCGCGCTGCAGGCGATCGGCCCCGGCGTGAGCGCGGTGTAGCTTCAGCGCGACATCGCGGCCGAGCGATCGATCGTGGGCGAGGTAGACCGTGCCCATGCCGCCGTGGCCGAGCTCCGCACCGACCTCGTAGCGGTCGTGGATCACGGTCCGCGGCGGCAGCAGGAGGTCCGCGAACGGCACCGCGGGCGTGCTCGGCGAGCGCGATCCCAGGGCGAGCGCCGCGACCGCCTTGCGGCAGTCCTGGCAGCTGTCGAGATGGACCTCGAGCTCCCCGAACCGCGCAGGGTCGATGGAGTGGTCCACCATCGCCAGCAGCGTCTCGTCGTTCGGGCAGCCCACGCGCGACTCGTAACACCTGATCTCTGAGCGTGCATCAGGTAAATTCGGGAGAGGTGGGTTCGAGCAGCTACACAGCGGTCGGCGGTGGTCGCCTCGCGGGGCGCGATAACACGATCTACTGGACCGAAAACCAGCCCGATGCCGCGGGCCTACAGCAGATCGTCGCGGCGAGCCGGCGAGGGAAGCTCCCGGTCGTGCGCGGGATCCCGCTCCCGGCGGCACAGCTGCGCGGGATGGTGGCAACCGCCACCCGCCTGGTCTGGCACGACGGCGCGGCGCTGCGAGCGGCAGCGATGGACGGTGGCGGCGAGGCCGGAGATGTCATCACGGTCACCGGGCAGGGCCTCGCGTGGGTGACCTGCGTGGCAGCCGATCGGGAGGCGGCGTTCGTCGCGCGCGCAGGGGACCGCGAAGGTTCGGTGATCGCGCGCGTCGTCGGCGATCGCGTGGATGATCTGATCGCGCTGACCGGAACGGTCGACCAGCTCGTCGTCGCGGGCCGGTACCTCGCGTGGACGCTGCACGGTGCCGGCGATATCTACGTGAAAGGAACGGGCGGGTCCGCTCTCGTATTCTCCGCGAAGGAACCGTTCGCGCTGTGCCCGGCGGGCGCCGAGCATCTCGTGATCGCGGTCGGCTCGACGCTCGTGCGGCTGGAGCTCGCGACCGGCGATACGGCGCAGCTCGCCGAGGCGCTCGCGCCCGGGTGGCCGCATGCAGTCGCGTGGCATGCCGGCGTCGCGTACGTCGCGCGCCACGAGGTCGTCCACGGCAATGCGCGGTTCGGCGGCTGTATCGAGCGCGTGGACCTCGCCGAGAACAGCTCGACGATCGTCCACGCGCGCGCGGCGGACGCGACGATCGATCAGCTGGTCGCGAACGATCACGGCGCGTTCTGCGTCGAGCGCACGCGCGATGACTCGACGGTCGCGATCGTCCACGTGACGCCGGCACCGGTCGAGCGCGTCACGATCGAGAAGCGTGGCTCGCGCACCGGCGGTGGCGTCCGGATCGACGGCGGCTACGGCAAGCTGCGCGTCGGGTTTGTCGGCGAGGTCAACTCGTGCGCCGACGTGGTCAAGCGGATCGCGAGCGAGGCACCGCGCCGGCTCGACTTCTTGTGTGCACCGTCGAGCCCGGGCGAGATGCTGTCGTCGGCGTGCGCGCACCACCGGTTCGGCTCGGTGACCGCGCTCGTCGCGCCGAACAGCGGCGATGGCTCGCTCGGTCAGCTCGCCGATCTGTTCGCGGCGTTTCCCGCGGTCGAGCGCACGTATATCGCCGGCGACCTCGCGCTCGAGCCGTTCGAACATCCCGTGATGCGCGAGCTCCACTTCGAATCGGACCAGCTCAAGCCGACGTTCGCGAAGGCTCTGGCTGGCTCGCAACTGCCGGCGCTCGAGCGCTGCGCGCTCGCGTTCAAGCGGATCTCGACGGCGGCGTTGCTGAAGCTCGTCGATGCGGTCGCGGCGATCGCGGCGCCCGCTTTGCGCGAGGTTCACTTCGGTGGACTGCGCGGCCTCGATCAGATTCGCGATGTCATCAATCTGTTGACGAACCGGCGCACGCCGGTCGCCTGGGAGCTCGTCTCGTTCGGCGGCTCGCTCGCCGGCGAGGACACGTGGCTCGATCTCGCAGACGCGATCAAGCCGCCCGGCACCCTGCGCGTCGCGCTGCCGGTCGGCGCGATGTGGTCGCCGCAGTTCGCCGACACGCAGTTGAAGCGGCGGCGCTGGCTCGCGGATGCCGCGGCGCTCGGCTGGCACCCGTGCGATCCGCGCGCGTGGTAGTCAGTCCTCGCGCTTTTCGACGAGCGACAGCACGACCAGATAGAGGTCGCCCTGCTTGGTGACGTAGAGCGTGTGGCCGATCACCGGCGGCCAGTTCATGCCGCCCGATTCGATCGCGCGGGTGAACCGCTGCTGCTCGTCTTTGTCGAGCTCGCCGACGCGGCCGATCTTGCTAGAGTGCAGCTCGACCTCGTAGGTCTCCTCGTCGTCGCGGTAGCCGATCGTGATCATCAGCTTGCCGGCGGCGACCGCGGCGCCGACGCTCTTGACGGCGACCTTGTCCTTGGCGACCCAGGCGTGGACCTCAGCGGCGACGTCCTTGATGTGGCCGGCATCGTCGAGCACGCCGGTGAACAGCTTGAACTTGTCGTGGACCTGAGCGGTATCCGCCATCGCCGCGAGCATAACGGAGTAGGCTGCAGCCGTGGGTGTGATGACCGGCAAGACTGTGGCGATTACCGGAGCGAGCTCCGGGATCGGGCTCGAGACTGCGCGCGGACTCGCGGCGCGCGGCGCGCGCATCGTCGCGATCGTGCGCGACCGCAAAAAGGCCGAAGCTGCGCTCGCCGGGATCGATCACGAGGTGGTGGTCGCCGATCTGTATTCGCTCGCCGAGGTTCGTGCGGCCGGTGCGGAGATCCGGCGGCGGTTCGCGCGGCTCGACGTCTTGATCAACAACGCCGGCGGCGTTCACGCCCAGCGCGAGCTCACGGTCGACGGCTTCGAGAAGACGTTCGCGCTCGATCACCTCGCCGGGTTCCTCTTGACGTACGAGCTCAAGGATCTGCTCGCCGCATCGGCACCGGCGCGCGTCGTCACCGTGTCGTCGGCGGGCCACCGGTTCGCGTCGTTTCGCTGGGACGACCTCCAGATCATGGATCACTGGACCGGTCCGACAGCGGTCTACGGCGCGGCGAAGCTCTGCAATATCTGGTTCGCGCGGGAGGCGGGGCGGCGGATGGCACGCTCGAACGTGACGTCGTGCTCGTTGCACCCGGGTGTGGTCGCGACGAACTTCGGCGCCACGGGGCCGTGGCTCTATCGCGTCGGCCTCCGGCTCGTGCGGCCGCTGCTCAAGACCGCCGAGGAAGGGGCGCGCACGTCGATCCATGTTGCGAGTGCGCCCGAGCTCGAGGGTGCGAGCGGATTGTATTTCGTCGATTGCACGCCGGCGAAGCCGTCGCGGTGGGCGCGCGACGATCACGAGGCGAAGAAGCTCTGGGAGCGGTCGGAGCAGTTGTGTGGCGTGAGCTGGGCCTAGCCCTCTTCCTGATCGTCGTTGCGGCGTGCAGCAACGATCACCGCACGAGTGCGCCGCCGCTGATCGCGTCGCAGACCCGCCCGTTCCCACCGCGCGCGCTGCAGTCGACGATCGCGGCCGCAGATTACGTCGGCCCCTCGACCTGCGGTGCGTGCCACGCCGACGAGTACGCGAGGTGGGCACAGAGCTTGCACCGCGTGATGAACGCGCGCGCGGAGGATGCGGGCGCGATCATCGGCGACTTCAAGAACGCGACGGTGCACTACGCCGGTGGTGATGCGCGGTTCACGCACGATGCGAGCGGCTACGCGATGACGCTCGCGAAAGGCACGACCACGACCCGCTATCACGTGACGCGCACGATCGGCTGGCGCGGCCTCCAGGAGTACGTCGGCGTCGAGGATGGTCAGCATGAAGAAGTCCGGTTGCCGTTCGGGTGGTGGCCGCGGCGCGGCGGCTGGTATCCGCAGCCCTACTACGATCCGTGGCTGCGCTCCGAGGAAGCGTTCGATGCGTACGCGCCCGTCCGCGAGCCATGGGCCGAGCGCTGCCCGTGGTGCCACTCGACGTATCCGTTCGCGCAGCGGATCGCGCGTGCGTCGGGGCCGAGCGCACTGGGCCACGGCCTGGAGCAGATGTTCGTCGCGCCGGCGCAGGGCGAGCGGCTGGCGGTCGATCAGCAGATCACGACCGGCATCAGCTGCGAGGCGTGTCACCTCGGCGGCCGCGACCATGCGGCGGGTGGCGCGATCCACTTCGTCCCGCAAGGCGCGGCCCCACGTGCCGGCACCGCGATTTCGGAAAGACCGTTCGCCGGCGAGCGTGCCGACGCGACGATCGTCAACGCCGTCTGCGCGCAATGTCACTCCGGCCCTTCGCCACGCTTGCCGGATCACACCGCAACCCGCAACTCGAGCGAAGCGCTCGATCTCGCCGCCTCACCGTGCCACGGGATCAAGTGCACCGACTGCCACGATCCGCATCGTGCCGACTCTCGTCTGGACGAACCGCGCGCGATCGCCGCGTGCACGCACTGTCACGACTCGCTCGCGCAACCCGCGGCCGCCGCCGCGCACGCCGGCACCGGTCACGCACGCGTGAGCTGTCTGGACTGCCACATGCCGCGCATGGTGATGGGCATCGATCGGCTGGTCCGCACGCACCGGATCAGCTCGCCGAGCGATCCGAGCGTGCTCTCCGAAGCCGGCCCGAACGCGTGCAACCTCTGCCACCTCGATCGCTCGATCGAGTGGACCGCCGGCGAGCTCGCGCACAACTACGAGGTCCATCTGCCGGTCACCGCGTGGGACAAGGCTTATCTGCCGTCGCTCGACACGCCCGTCGGTGAGGTCTGGCTCGCTAGCCGCGAGCCCGCATTCCGCCTGATCGCCGCGCTCTCGTATGCGCATTCGCCGTTCGCGCGCAGCGAGCTGCCGAAGCTGCTCGATCGGCTTTCAGATCCGCTCGCGTACCTGCGCACGTGGACGCTGTTCGCCGTCGAGGATGTGCTCGGTCACCCGATCGCACCGACGGATTTCGATCCGCGCGCACAGCCGGCCGTGCGCGCGAAGCAGCTCGCATCTTTGCGATCCACGAACTAGCTCTCGCGCACGAGCTTCTTCAGCGCGCGCCACACCACGAACGGCAGCTCGTGACCGCCGTCGAACGGTAGCCAGGTGACCTTCGCACCGCCGCCGATCGCGAAATCGCGGAGCGCTTCGCCGGCGGCGAACGCGAGCTCGCGATCAGCGCGGCCGTGGGCGATCAGGACACGCTTCCCGGCGAGCGCGTCGGCGCGCGGCGTCCAGTCCGCGAGTGCGATCCGCGTCGATGAGAACAGTGCGAGCGCGGACGGCGCGCGGGACTTGGCTTCCGCCGCGTGAAGTGCATAGTCCATCGCCAGCATGCCGCCTTGCGAGAACCCGGCGACCACGACCGGCTGGTGGGCGGGCAGCGCTGCGAGCATCGACGCGAGCTGGGCGCGCGCCTCGGCCCGGCCCGGCGGGTCCATTGCGGACAGGTCCATCGGGCCAGCCTCGACGGCACGGATCCGCGCTTCCGAGTCGATCGGCCACCAGGTCCGACCGCCGGAGGTCGCCGAGAGTGGTGCGTCCGGGAACAGCCAGAACGCCTCGTCGCGGAGCGCTTCGCTGAACGGCGCGAGAGCCGCGCCATGCATCTCACGTCCGTGGAGCACGACCACGGCGTGCGATGTGTCTGGATCGCCCACCGAGAGGCCGGCCAGCGCACCGAGGGCGAAGGATTTCTGAGGCATGACGTTTGCGAAGACGTTCGCCAAGATGGTTGCAGCGCTCGAACGCTATCACGCGGAGCCGGTCGTCCAGCATGTGCTCCCCGGGGAGCCGGTGTATCTCGGTGCCGCAGATCGGCCGTGCGCGGCCTGGCACTACCGTCCGCTCAGCGGGCCGGCAGCCACCGCGATCGTGATCGTCCCGCCGTTCGGCTACGAAGCGGTCAGCGCCCACCGGTCCCTACGCGTGCTCGCGATTCGGGCCGCCGAGGCCGGGCTCGATGCGTGGCGGATCGATCTCGATGGCACCGGCGACAGCGCCGGGGATGATCGCGACCCGGATCGCATCGCGGCCTGGACTGCGACGATCGCGGCGGCGATCGAAGCCGCGCATGCTGAAGGAGCGACCCGCGTGATCCTCGCGGGCGTCCGGTTCGGTGCGACGCTCGCGATCGAGGTGGCGGCGCGGCGCAATGACATCGCTGGGGTCGTCGCGATCGCGCCGGTTGTCGCGGGTAAGAAGTGGCTGCGCGAGATGCGCGCGCTCCAGGGTGCGCTCGGACTCGCACCTTCGCCGATGCCGATGCCAGAGGGCGACGAGGCGCTCGGGTTCTGGATCACACCGGCGACGCGCGACGCGATCGCCGCGCTCGATCTCGACAAGGCCGACAAGGTCCCGTCCGCGGTGTTCGTGATCGATCGCGAAGACCTGCCGGCGAGCGACAGGTGGCTGGCGACTTTGCGCGCGCGCGGCGCGGAGGTCACGCACGCGAAGTTGCCGGGGTACGTCGAGATGGTCCTCGACGCGCACAAGACCGAGATCCCGGACGCGATCATCGCTGCGACGCTCGAGCGCGCGACCGCATGGGCCGCGGGGGCCGCCGCGACGCCGACCGCGCGTCTGCCGCGCCCGCGGGTCGCGCGCTTCGGTGATGTCGTCGAAGAGCCGGTGACGATCGCCGGCCTCGCCGCCATCGCGACCCGGCCGCGCAGCGATGCGCGTCCGCGCCGCGCACTCGTCCTGTTGAACGCGGGCGCGGTGCGATCGATCGGTCCGAATCGAATGTACGTCGAGATCGCCCGGCGCTGCGCTTCAGAAGGCGTGCTGGTCGTGCGCGCGGATCTGTCGGGGCTCGGCGATAGCCCGCCGGTGCTCGGCCAACCCGACAACGTCGTTTATACCGAGACCGCTGCCGCCGAGATCGCGGGGCTCGTGGCGTGGTGCCGCTCCGCCGGTGCCGATCGGATCGTGCTCGCGGGACTGTGCTCGGGCGGCTACTACGCGTTGCAACGCGCGATCGCCGGCGAGCCGCTCGCAGGTGTGATCGCGATCAACCTCGGCGCGCCGGATGTCGCAACGCATCGTGCGACCGAGGATGCCGAGCGCTACCGCCGCTCGATTCGGGATCCCGAAAAGTGGAAGAAGCTGTTCGCCGGCGGCGTCGACCTGCGCCGCCTCGCGACCTCGCTGTGGACGCGCGCAAGCGATCGCGCGCGCGCCGCGGTCGAGCAAGTCGCGCGGAGGCTCGGCAAGCCGCTCGCGACCGACCTCGGCACCAAGCTGACGACGCTGGTCAAGCGCGGCGTCAAGCCGACGTTCATCTTCAGCGCTGGCGAGCCCGATCTCGTGATGTTTCGCGAGCACGTCGGCCCCCTGCTCGGCAAGCTCGAGCACGCGGGTTTGGCGCTGCGCGTGGTCGACGGTGCGGATCACACGTTCACCCCGAAGTGGTCGCAAGCGCTGCTTGTCGACGAGGTGGCCGCCGCGTTACGTCGTCTGGGATGACCTCCCGACCGCGCGCGTACATCCCGGGCCTCGACGGCCTGCGCGCGCTCGCGATCCTGCTCGTCATCGGCCACAACACGAGCATCAACGAAGCGAACGGCAGCATCTACGCGCGCGTGTGGACCGGGATCACCGACTGCGGCTGGATCGGCGTGCAGCTGTTCTTCGTGCTGTCGGGGTTCTTGATCACCGGCATCCTGCTCGACGGCCGCGACAAGCCGGGCGCGCTGCGGACGTTCTACAAGCGGCGCGCGCTGCGCATCTTTCCGCTGTACTACGCGTTCCTGATCGGCCGGTTCCTGCTGCTCCCGCTCGCGTTCCCGGCGCTCGCGGTCGGGTTCTCGACGCAGATCTGGTACTGGCTCTACCTCTCGAACTGGTCGGATCTCGTGCAAGGCGGGGTCAACGGCATGAGCCACTTCTGGTCGCTCGCCGTCGAGGAGCAGTTCTATCTGTCGTGGCCCGCGCTCGTTCGCAAGCTACGCGTCCGCACGTTCGTGATCGTGTGCATCGGGCTCGCACTCGGCTCGCTGATCGTGCGCACGGTGTTTTACTTCGCCGGGGTCGATCACGCGTGGATGTACTCCGCGACGGTGTCGCGGCTCGATGGCCTCGCGGTCGGTGCGTTGGTCGCGGTCGCGGCGCGCGCCGAGCTCGGCGAGCGCTATCGCAAGGGCCGCCGGCTCGCCGGAGCGCTCGCGGGGCTCGGCGTCCTGATCGCCGCCGTCCACGCGCACGGCCTGTCGCGATTCAACCCCGAGATCCAGACCGTCGGTTACACGCTGCTGGCCGTCGTGTTCGGCGCGATCGTCGGCGAGGTCGCCGAGCCCGCACCCGTGCGCGCCTGGCGCTGGCTCGAACAACCGGGCTTGCGTACGATCGGCCGCTACAGCTACGCCATGTACGTGTTCCACGCTCCGCTCCACGTCGCGATCCTGTACTTCGCAGGGACGTGGCTGCACGCGCGCTCGGCGGACCATCCGATCATCACCGACATGGTGTGGACGCTCGCGATCGCCGTGATCAGCTTCGGGCTCGCGCTGATCAGCTTCGCGCTGATCGAAGGTCCGGCGCTGCGCCTGAAGGAGCGCTGGGCGAAGTGACCGCGCCGCTAGGCCATTGGTTCGGACCGGCCGAGCGACCGTCGTGCGGGTGGTGGTCCGAGCCCGCGCGCGGCAGCCGCGACGGCGTCGTCCTGTTGCCGCCGCTGGGTTACGAGTATTGGTCCGCGCACCGGACGTTGCGCGCGCTGGCCGAGCGATTCGCGGCAGCGGGGCACTACACGTTGCGGTTCGACTACGACGGCACCGGCGACTCGGCCGGTGATCCGTGCGATCCCGATCGCTTCGCGGCGTGGACCGCGAGCGCGCTCGCCGCGGTCGCCGAGCTCCGCGCGCGGGGCTGCGAGCGCGTCACGCTCGCCGGGCTGCGGTTCGGCGGTGCGCTCGCACTCGCTCTCGGTGCGCAGGCCCGCGCGGATCGCGTGATCGCGTGGCTGCCCGTGCTGTCGGGGAAGCGCTACGCGCGCGAGCTCAAGCTGCTGGCGCTCGCGGTGCCCGGGAGCGAAGGCGAGATCGTGTTCGCAGGCACCTCGATCTCGTCGGAGACGGCGAAGGCGCTCGTGACGCTCGAGCTCGAGAAGCTCGCGGAGCGGCCCGCAGCGCGGGTCTTGATCGCGACGCAACCCGATCGCCCTGTCGCCAAGCTGGTCGCGCGGCTCGGCGAGCTCGGCAGCGCGACCGACGTGATCTCGCTCGCCGGCGCGCACACCGCGCTCGAGGTGCCGAGCGAGGACGCGATCGTGCCGACCGCGATCGTCGATGCGATCGCTGGCTGGCTCGGCGACGCACCGGAAACCGCACCGCTGCCCCTCGCGCGCAAGACGGCCGCGACGTTCGGCGGGATCACCGAGACGATCGCGGAGGTCGCGGGTCTCGCGGCGATCACGAGCGATCGCGCCGACACGACGTCCGAGACGCGCGTCGTGTTCCTCAACTCGGGCTCGGAGGTTCACGTCGGTCCCGGCCGAGCGTGGATCGATTACACCCGCGCGCTCGCCGCCGCCGGGATCGGTGCGATGCGCGTCGACTGGAGCGGGTGGGGCGAGAGCCCGGATCGCGGTCACGCGCCGGGTCGGCCTTACGATCAACACGGCATCGTCGAGACCGTCGAGATCGTCCGAGCGGTGCGGGCGAGTGGAGTGAAGCGCGTGATCCTCGCCGGGCTGTGCGCCGGCGCGTGGATGGCGGTCCAGGCCGCGTTGCAGACGCAGGTCGATGGCGTGATCGCGATCAACCCGCAGCTATACTGGCTGCCGGGTGATCCGGTCGAAGCGTTGCTGTCGGATACGCGCAAGCGCCGGATCCCGATCCGCGAGCGCGACGCGAAGCTGCGCGATCAACACGTGTGGTCCGCGCTCGACGCGATCGGCGTGCGCCCGCCCGCCGCGACGTGGCTGCACGGCTTGACCGAACGCCAGGTGCCGTCGCTGTTGCTGTTCGCCGAGGGCGACGACGGGCTCGAGTTCTTGGAGATGCGGTGCGCGCGCAGGCTGCGGCACGAGCTGGCGGCGGGCTACGTGCGGGTGGTCCAGATTCCGGATCTCGATCACCAGATGTATCGGACGTGGCGGCGCGGCGACGTGATCGCTGCACTGAAGGCGTTCGCCGGCGCTTAGGCGATCTTCGCGGTCGCTTCAGCGTTCGAGGCCGCCACCGTCCCCGATTTGATCGGGGCGCCGGTACGCGTGAGCGGGATCTCGCGGCGCTGCCCGGGCGCGAGGTGAAAGCCGTCATCACTCGGTAGGTAGCCGGGCGCGTCGATCGTCACGAACTGCGCGAAGCGCTGCGCGCTGACCGTCAGCACATCGCCGGCGAGCTGCGCCGTCAAGCCGACATCCGGCACGCGGGTCGCGGCGAGGCCCGCGGGAAACCAGAACTGCTCGACGTCGCCGAATCGAGCGTGGACGACGTGAGCGCCAGGCGGACCGAATCGATACGCGTACGACAGGTCGTGGAACCCGTCGAACAGCGCGTTCGCACCGAGCTCGATCGCGCCGCGAGCCGGCACCGTGATCTCGCGGCTGCCGCGGCCGACCTCGGTATCGCCGCGCCACAGGACGAGCTCGAGCGACCGTGTCAGGTCGGCCGCGCCGTCGTTGACGAGATGGACCGCGAGGCCGTTCGTACCCTCGTCGGTGATCGCGAGTGCGAGCGGGGCGAGCGCACGGCGCAGCGCGTACCACGCGAGCTTCGGCCGACCGTGGGCATCGACGACGCCCCAACCCGCACCGGGCCACAGATCGCGCAAGAACCAGACGAGCCCACCGCGCGTGACCGAGCGCGCGCGCCGCCACTCGCCGAACGTTCGCGCCATCACCTCGGCGCTCGCGTGTCGGCCGAGCTCGAGATAGCGCTCGTGATCGGTGCTGCGGAGCTGGACTGGATCGACGCCGAATAACAGCTTCACGTAGTGATCGCGAACGTCGTCGAAGTCCCAGCCGGCGCCGAGATCGCGCGGCGCACGTTGCTTCCACAGCGCGTGATGTGCGCGCACGCCGTCGCCGGGGAGGCCGCTCGTGGCCGGGATGTTCGCGAACGCGAGGCATTCGGACGCGAACACGACCTCGGCGCGGCGCGCATCCTCGAGAGGACGCAGGTAGGCGCCGACGCCGTAGTACGACGACGGCCCGACGTTCGACACGTGCGGAAACACCCCGCCCGTCGCCGACGACGGCACGTACGCGACGCCGGGCGCGCGCGCGTGCACGACCTCGGGGATGATCTCGTGGAACAGCGGCGGCGCCCAGCGCTCTCGCGGTGCGCCCCACATCGCGGCCTGCTGCTCGCCCTCGCTGTTGCCGCACACGATCGCGAGCGACGGCCGGGACGCGAGTCGCGCCATCTCGGTATCGACCTCCGCGCGCACGGTCGCGACGAATGCCGCGGCGTCGGGATAATCCATGTTCGCGAACATGAGGTCTTGCCAGAGCAGCACGCCGCGAGCGTCGAGCGCGTCGTACAGCGCGTCGTCCTCGTAGGTCATCGTGCCGCCGATCCGGACCATGTTCATGCCGGCGGCGCAGAGCTGCTCGACCGCCGCGTCGTACTGCGCCGGCGTCGCGACGAGCGAGCGCGCGTCGAGCGGCGTCCAGCACGCGCCGCGGCAGAACACCGGCACGCCGTTGACGCGGACCTGATAGTTTTCGACCTCGAGCGTGCGAAACCCGACGCGGCCGAGCTCGATCTGGTGATGATGCTCACCGCTGTGGACGTCGAGCTCGACGTCGTACAGCGCCGGTTCGCCATGGGTGTGTGGCCACCAGCGAACCGCGTGCTCGATCTTCGCGACGCCGTGCCACCCACCATCGGCCTGGGCCAGCGCCGCGGTCACGCGCTGGGCTCCGCGTTGGACGATGACGCTGACCCGATCGGCCGCGAGCGTGCCGCGAACCTCGACGGCGCCCGTATCGCCGACGACGCGCGCTTCGACCCGGATGTCTCCTCGATCATGGACGCGTTGCTCGATCCACACCGGTCGCCACGGCCCGACCGCAGGGCAGGGTGGCGACCAGCCCGGCGTTCTGCCGAGCAGCGTCGTCCGGAGCCAGCGCAGCTGCTGCTGCTCGAGCATCGGAACTTTCCAGCGGGGCCGCGGCCGCTTCTTCGCGAGCTCGGCGGTCAGCGACCGGCAGCGGATCACGAGCTGCTTCGCGACGTGCTCGAGCTTGACCTCCACGCGCTGCCACATCGACTCGCCGGCCGCGACACGCACGCCATCGACCCACGCATCCCACAGCGTCGCGACGCCGTCGAAGCCGAGCACGCAACCCGCGGTCAGCTCGCTGCCGCCCTGCTTGCCAGGGATAGTCGCGCGCCACCACACGTCGTCGCCGTCGTGATCACAGTCTTCGCCGAGCGCGCTCGCGATCGTCCCGGGCACCTTCGCCGGATGCCAAACGAGCTGATCGATCTTGCTCGGATCGGCATGCGAGCCGGCAGGCGCGATGGCGACCTCCCAGCCGTGCTCGATCCGGGTCCGCATTACTTCGCCGCGCAGAGCTCGTCGATCACGCTACCGATGGCGGCGATGCTCTCGAACGAGCTCCGCTTCAACATCGCATCGGGAAACTCGACATCGAACTCGCCCTCGAGCGCGAGCATGACGTTGACGCTCGCGTGCGACGTCATGCCGGCTTGATAGAGGTCCGCGTCGGCGGTGAGCGTCTCGGCGTCTTTGGTCAGGCGGCCGTGCTCTTTCAGGATGCTGCGGATCTTCGCTGCGTTATCACTCATGGTTCTCACACCTCGCGACCACCATCGCGGTCGCGAAATCTCCTTCATGGCTCATCGACAGCGCGAGCTCCGCGCCGAGTGCCTCGGCCGCCGTGCGCGCCGCGCCGTGCAGCTCGACGTCACACGCACCGCTCGCACGCCGCACGACCTCGATGTCGGTCCAGCCGACTCCCTCGAGCTCCAGCGCCTTCTTGACCGCCTCTTTCGCGGCGAACCGCGAAGCCAGACTCTCGGGCCGCGTCCGGGCGTACGCGAGCTCGCCGGGCGTGAACACGCGCGCGAGGAAACGCTCGCCGAACGAGTCGAGCGACGCCGCGATCCGGCTGACCTGCACGAGATCGATACCGACGCGCAACGCCATCACGCTCATTGTGCCAGAAGCCGCATCGCGGTGTCCCACGCGGCCGCCCACTCGTCGAACGTCGCCGAGGGATCGAACGGCTTCTTGCTGTTCACGGCGCGCGCGGCCTTGAGAATGAAAGTCTTCGCGCCCTGCGAGATCGTGTCGAACGCCGCTGCTGCTTCCGCGGGCGGGCCGCCGAGCCACGCGAGGTAGCGGGCCATCAGCTCGGATGCCGCGCCGAGCTGGCGCACGGTCGCGAACGCCCACGCGTGATAGTGCGGGAGCCCGCGCGCCTGGAGGTCGGGCAAATCACGGGTGAACCGCGTCGCGAACCGGCGCACCGGGTTGTCGGTCGGCCGCCGCGCGACGTGCTTCGCGAGGAGCGGCTTCGACAGCGCACGCAGCTCGTCCGGCGCGCGGACCACCTTGCGATCGAGCCGCACGAATTCCGCGAAGAACGGCATGAACGCCGGATCGGCGGGGATGTCGAGGCGGAACGTGCTCGCGAAGTCCTCGCCCTCGAGCATGAAGTAGCCCGCGTTGTGGAAGTAACCCATCCGCCGCGCCTCGACATCGAGGTCCGCGATCACGATCGTCGACTTCGTGTGCTGGCGCCGGTAGTCGGTGCCAGATGTATCGGGCAACCACCACGCATCGGCCTCGGTCGAGATCACCTTGCCCGCGGCGAGGTGCTCCTCCGCGTGCTCGATCAGCGGCCGCCAGCAGTTGAGCTCCTGCGTGTCGATGCCGTAGAGCTCGCGCAGCTCGTCATGCGGCGGCTTGAAGAACGTCCACTGATCGCCTTCGAAGTCGAGCGCGGCGACGAACGGCAGCACCGCGAGCGGCTCGCAGCCGACCGCGTGGATCAATTCGATCCAGACATCGACGTAGCAGTTCTTCTCGACCCAGACCTGGTCCTCGGCATGGAGCGCGTGGCGCTGGTACGCCGCTGCATCGAGCCCGAGGACGTTCAGTCGACTCACGACGGCCAGAGTACCGCGCGTACCGCACTCGGCCACGCGCCCGGATCGAACCCGTGTTGCTGGAACAGCGCCATCACGCAGCGCTCGAGGCCAAACCCGAGGCACGCGGTGTTCGCGACGTTGCCGTCTTGGGTCTGGATCCCGAACGCATCGCCGAAGTGCGCCTCGTGGAAGTTGAACGAGCAGCACGCGGTCGGCTTCTCCTTCGAGATCACCGGGACGAGCACCTCGAACTTGAGCTTCTGCTCCTTCTGGC